>WGAI01000044.1 GCA_015489175.1 Caldifarciminota bacterium
CATAGCCAAGTTTCATGAGCGAGATCGCAATCCCGTCAGCGGCAGACTGATTCCCCAACGGATACAGGGTTTTGAGAGCGTCATGGTAGTTGCCGAGCGCTATGTAGGAAAGCCCAACATACAACCACAGACTGTCTTCTACCTCAAAGGATGCATAGCTGTCCCTGGAGTTTTGAAAGTCGTTCACGACTTGCTCGAATTTGCCCAATCGGTAGCCGATTATCTCCCTGAGGACGAAGGCGTCGTGGTCGAGTTTGAACCCTTTGATGGGTATAAGACCAAGCACGCCATAGGCCTGTGCAGTATCACCCTTAGCCAAAAAGCCTTGGGCTATGTCAAAAAGGAGATCGTATCGGTCGAGATCCACGATCTTAAACGCCTCCTCAAACCTGCCGTCCGTGATCATGGCTCTAATCCGCTCGGTGAGGGTATCGTAATGCACTTTCGGCAGTGTGGCCTCCAGCTTCCTTGCATTGCCCAGAAATGTGGAGTCACCAGTTGCCTGAAATAGCCGTTTGAATGCATCTATCTGCTTTTGCAGCTGATCCGTGGCTGATGTGTCGATGGGCACGCCAAACCGTTTCATTTCTACCTCAAGATTAGCTGCCTGACCGTAATCTCCGAGCGCAATGTAGCACCTGTGAAGGCTGGTTATAAGGCTATCGAGCGGGTAATAGATCCCGTTCGAATAGATGAGTTCCAGAATTGGCAGAGCCTCATGGGGATACCTCATATCCATGAGTTTGTTGGCAAAGTCCACGATATAATTCGTGAACGGCGGAATGAGCGGCATGGAATCGATGATCGTCAACGCCGAATCCAGTTGCTCAGACAGGATGTAAAACCTGAAATTCAAAAGCGTCCTGTAAGGTTTTTCCTCCTCGTTGTTGAACAGTGAAATTCCGCCGAGTTTGAAGACCGTATCAGCTTTTCCCATGTTTATCATCATAACCGACCACGCTTTTTTGAGCTCCAACGGCCAGCGGTCAAAATCGACATCGATCTTTTTTGCGATTTCCATTGCCCGGCTGCTCGCCTGAATCTCGTTGAGGAGGCTTATCTCGTTTGCTATACATTTGAGACATTCCCCTGTCTCGTCATTGCCGAGTGCCAGCGCCAACCCTGTATCGCCAAGTGTCGCATAAGCCCTGCTGATGACATAGTGTGAAAGTGGAACATCGTCCAAGTGGCGTTTTGATAGAAGAATAGCTCGGTTCGGGTTACCGGTCTCGATGCGCAGCTCCCCAATTCTGATCTGAACGCTATCCCTGCCGTTCGGATAATCGGCAGATAGCCTTTTCAGAGACATCATGGCGGAGTCGGGCATATTCAGGAACAGGAACAGATTGACGAGGTTCCAGATGGCCGCTTCTCTCCTGCTTGCGAAAGGATACTTGTTGATGAACTCGGAAAGGAGTTTGGCTTTCTCCTTGGGATCGGATGTCAATTTGATCAGTATCGAGTAAGTGGTATCCGCGACTTCATTGCTGAGCCGAATCCTCCTCATGCTGTTAAGGATAGTCATTGCCCGCCCGTCGTCTCCGATCTGCATGAAGATGTTCGCTTTTAGCAGCAATGCCTGCCCTTCAAGCGGAGTGCCCCTCGCCGAATCGATGATGTGATCCAGCAAAGCCACAGCCGAATCTATCGAGACCTCTTTGGCCACCCTTTTGGCCATGTTAAGTGGGTTGCTCGCCACTATGGTGAAAACAAGCAAAATTCCGCTCATCATTTTCTCCCTGTTATTTTTGGGGTGTATTTTAACGCATGTTGGCTGGAGTGACCGCCCAATCTACAAATCGGCTGTCCCTGTTTTGAAACCCTTTCATTGCCTGAGAACTGCAGTTGATTTAAACTTATCTCAAAACTCACGGAGGTAATTAAATGAGCAAATTCTTCATAGCGGATGACGATGAGATACTTAATGGCAGGACGACCGACATTTATTTCATTAGAACAAAAGAGATACTGAAAAACAAGGGCATTCACAAACATGTCAGGGCTGAATTCACCGTTTCAAAACTGCCTTCTGGCTACAACTGGGCAGTTTTCGCAGGGCTTGAAGAGGCTCTCAGGCTTCTTGAAGGTAAGCCCATTGATGTTTACGCACTTCCAGAAGGGACGATATTCACGGCTCGTGATGTGAAAGGCATACCCATACCGGTTATGTTCATCGAGGGCGATTACATGGATTTCGCCATCTACGAAACGCCTACCCTGGGTTTTCTGTGCCAATCTTCAGGCATAGCCACAAAATCGGCCCGTGTCCGTGTGGCTGCCGGTGCCGATTCAACTGTGTTGTCCTTCGGCATAAGGCGCATGCACCCAGCTATAGCGCCACTGATAGACCGCAATGCCTATATAGGTGGCTGCGATGGTGTTTCGAGTATAGTTGGCGCCGAGACGATAAATCAGCCACCAAAAGGCACTATGCCGCACGCACTTATGATAACAATGGGCGAGGAGGAAGCGTGGAGAGCCTACGACGAGGTGCTGCCGCCTGAGGTGCCGAGAATTGTGTTGATCGATACATTCGGCGATGAGAAGTGGGAAGCTATCAAGGCGGCTCAGATCGTCAAGGACATCATGGGCATCAGACTGGACACTCCGGGCTCAAGAAAGGGCAACTTCCCCGACATCATCAGAGAGGTAAGGTGGGAACTTGACATCAGAGGGTTCAAGCATGTCCAGCTTTTCATCTCAGGCGGACTTGATGAGTATTCGATACCACCTCTGAAAGAAGCGGGCGCCACCGGTTTTGGCGTTGGAACATCGATATCGAACGCCCCGACCATCGACTACGCAATGGACATCGTTGCCGTTGAAGGCAAGCCCCTCGCCAAAAAGGGCAAATTTGGCGGCATTAAGCATGTGAAAAGGTGCCAGAAGTGCGGCAGATACCATGTTTTCCCAGAAGGGGAGGTTGGCGACACATGCTCCGTGTGCGGCGGTGAACTTGTGGATGTTCACAGGAAATTCATCGAGAACGGAAAAATTATCTCTGAATTGCCATCAGTTGACCAAATTCGCAGCTATGTGCTTGACCAGATCTCAAGGTTCGAGCTAACCATAGAGTGATCCCATGAGACGAATAGTGGTTCTTGCTGAGGGATCATTTGGGCCGCACACCTCGAAAACAGCTACAGGGCTGATCAGGTTCAGCCGTTCGCCGGTCGTAGCTGTCATAGACTCGACAAAGGCCGGCCACAAGGCCTCGGATTACATAGGTATAGGCGAAGATATCCCGATAGTGGCCTCCATCGAGGAGGCCATGCAGTTTGAACCGACCACTCTCATACTCGGCACATCCCCGATGGGCGGTAGGATCCCCGATGAGTGGCGGAAAATCATCGTGGATGCGATAACTCACGGCCTCGATGTAGAGTCCGGCATGCATCAGTTCCTGTCGGATGACCCAGAATTTGTTGAGTTGAGCAAAAAATACGGCACACGCCTCATGGATTACCGTAAAGTGCCGCCCGAATACAACAGGATTCCCGACATGCAGGACACGGACGGATTTGTCGTCCTTGTTGCGGGTCTGGATTCAAATATCGGGAAGATGACAACTGCTGTTGAGCTCATACGCGCGGCCGAACGGCTTGGCAGGGACGATGTCGTGATGGCTCCAACGGGCCAAACCGGCATCATGCTGGAGGGATGGGGCATAGCAATTGACCATGTGCTCAGCGATTTCCTCGCAGGTGCCGTTGAGTTGCTGGTCAGAAAGGCTGTCACTGAGCATCATGGCAAAATTGTGCTTGTCGAGGGGCAGGGCTCGCTCTACCACCCGGCTTATTCCGGTGTGGCGCTCGGCTTGATGCACGGCTCAAGGCCGAATGGCATGATACTCGTCTATAATCCAAAACGGAAAGCCATCAGGAAGTTTGAGACCGTTCACCTCCCGCCTCTCAAAGAAGCAGTCTATCATCACGAGCTGATCGCATCTTTCATAAAACCGTCGAAAGTCATCGGCATCTCAGTCGATACCTCCGATATGGATCGCGATGGCGCAGAAAAGCTTTTGAATGACCTCGAGATGGAGCTCGGCATCCCGGCATCCGATCCCATTCGGGATGGTGGGGAGAAACTGTTGCAGACTATCATTCAGGAGGCTGAAAGGAAGTGAAGTTCTATACGCTTGGACATTCAAATCGCCAATTCGATGAGCTCTGCGAAATCCTGAAGAAATTTGGGATAGCGCTGGTCATTGATGTGCGCAGGTTTCCTCAGTCTCAAAAGTTTCCCCATTTCAACAGGGAGAACCTCGAAAAAAGGCTTTCGGAATGCGGAATAAGCTACATGTATCTCGGGGATCTGCTCGGCGGCTACCGTGAGGGTGGATATGAGGAGTATATGAAGACTGACGAGTTCAATCTGGGCATCGGTAAACTGCTTTTTTGGGGGATAGATGGCAAAACTGTCATCCTGTGTGCTGAAAAGCTCTGGTTTAAGTGTCACAGGAGGTTCATCGCCGACAGACTTGTTGAGCTCGGTCACGAGGTTATCCATATCATCGACAGGGACAAAGTTCAGAAACATACTCTTTCCCAACCTGAAATCGAACTTTTTGAGTCCTCAAGCGAAAGAGGCGAAGAAGAGCAGGAATAACCCTTCAACGGCCTGAAATCGGGCATCTCAGGCCAAAATGCAGGATGGTCATCGATGAATCTTTATGAATTGAAGGCCATACAGTTGGAATTGTCTCAAAAAGTGCGTCTTACGCCTTTTAGTGGGCCTGTTAGGCATGTGGCCGGTTGCGATGTGTCTTACAACCGAGCAAAGAACGAGATGACGGCTGTCGTTGCAGTCCTTGAGTATCCATCCCTGAAGCTGATCGAAATCGCATCTCACACCGCCATGGTTGAGTTTCCTTACATCCCGACATTTCTTTCGTTCAGAGAGTTGCCATCTCTGCTTGAAGCGTTCAAGAAGGTCAAGATCAAGCCTGAGTTGATAGTGGTCGATGGGCAGGGCATTGCTCATCCTCGAAAGTTAGGCATAGCCGCGCATTTCGGCGTCACGGTTGGCATCCCGACGATCGGATGCGCTAAATCCCATCTTTTCGGAAAATATGTCATGCCGGGTGAGAAGCGAGGGGAATGGAAACCGCTGCTGGATAAAGACGGCGATGTCATAGGCGCGGTTGTCAGGACGAGGGACAGGGTCAAACCCGTTTTCATTTCGCCCGGCCACTTGATTGATGTCAAATCAAGTGTAGAATGGATATTAAAACTAACAAAAGGGTTCAAGCTGCCCGAACCAATAAGGTTTGCAGATTCCATATCAAGGAGGATTTCACATGAAGGAATTTGACGGCAAGGTAGCCATTGTGACAGGGGCGAGCCGTGGCATAGGCAGGGCGATAGCTTTGAAGATGGCCTCAGAAGGCGCAAAGGTGGCAACAATTGCCAGAAATGCTGAGCTGCTCAAGGAAGTTGTCAACGAGATAAAATCGAGCGGCGGCGAGGCTGTGGCCATTCCAATGGATGTGACTGATTTCAATGCAGTTAACGATGCTGTTTCCGAAGTGATAGGACACTGGGGGCGAGTCGATTTTCTGATTAACAATGCGGGCATAACGCGCGATACACTTCTGATGAGGATGAAGGAGGCGGATTGGGATGCAGTCATATCCGTCAACCTGAAGGGGGCGTTCAACTTCTCAAAAGCTGTTGTGCGACAGATGATGAAACAGCGCAGCGGCGTGATAGTGAACATCTCATCAGTTGTGGGCATAATCGGGAATGCCGGTCAGACAAACTATGCGGCTTCAAAGGCCGGTCTGATAGCTTTCACGAAATCGCTCGCCAAAGAGCTTGGCCCACGCAATGTGAGGGTTGTTGCGGTCGCCCCGGGTTTTATCGAGACCGATATGACATCCAATCTGCCTGAAGCCATCAAGAAGGCATACTTTGACAACATACCCCTGAGGAGGTTCGGTAAGCCTGAGGATGTGGCGGAGCTCGTCGCTTTCCTCTGTTCGGATAAAGCAGCTTACATAACTGGCCAAACCTATATAATAGATGGCGGACTGACATAAAGATTGCAGGGAGGTCGATAAGAGTGGATGATCGGAGGCTTTTGACAGCCCTTTTAAAAGCCAATGTAATAACCAGAGAGCAGGCTCAAATGCTGCTCGAAGAGAGGAAGACATCCAATCTAAGCCTTGTGAAACTGATCCCAAAGATGGGGATTGCGAGTGAAGACGATGTTATAAGGACGGTTGGTGAGGTTTACAGGATTCCGGTAGTTGATCCTACAACAGAAGATGTTGATCCACAAGTTTTTAAATACATTCCCGTTGAAATAGCCCGAAAATACAAGATTTTCCCGCTTAAAAGAAGGGGCAGAACCCTTATTGTGGCGATGAGCGACCCAACCGATTACACGATCGTTGATAATCTGAAATTCATCACAGGATACGAGATAGAACCTGTACTGGCCACGGAAACATCTATAATGAGAGCGATAGACCAGTATTATGGCGCTGAGGATAAGCTCAAAGAGATATTGGAATCTCTGAAGGAAGCCGAGGGTGATCTTGAGGTGATGGAGGAGCAGGAAGAGACTTCTCCTGAAACTGCTGCTGCACTTGTCGAAGAAGCTCCGGTTGTGAAATTGGTTAACGGGATAATTATCGAAGCGGTTAAGAGGCGTGCCAGCGATATTCATATCGAACCTTATGAGAAATTTGTAAGGGTTAGGTTCAGGATTGACGGTGTGTTACACGAGGTGATGCCAATTCCGCCGAGATACCGTGATGCTGTGGTCTCGAGGATAAAGATCATGTCAAGACTGAACATAGCTGAGAGGCGGTTGCCTCAGGACGGACACATCAAGATGAAATTACAGGACGGGCGCGTGATTGACCTTCGTGTCTCGACATTGCCGACCCTGTTTGGCGAAAAGGTTGTTATGCGTATTCTGGATAAGAGCAACCTGAAGTTCGACCTTGCGAAGCTTGGCATGGAGAAACAGGCACTGAAGTTGTTCCTTGAAGCGATACAGAGACCTTATGGTATCATCCTTGTCACAGGGCCGACGGGTAGTGGTAAAACGACGACTTTGTATTCTGCCATATCGAGGTTGAATAAGCCAGAAGTCAACATCATGACGGCTGAGGACCCGGTTGAATACGACTTCCCGGGGGTCAATCAGGTCCAGATCAGGGAGGATATTGGACTGACATTTGCTATGGCACTGAGGGCGTTCCTTCGTCAGGACCCTGACATCATCCTTGTTGGAGAGATTCGTGACCAGGAGACCGCTGAGATAGCGATCAGAGCGGCACTTACAGGGCACCTCGTGCTGTCAACATTGCACACAAACGACGCACCAAGCACGGTAAGCAGGTTGATAGACATGGGCATTCCACCATATCTCGTCGCTGCCTCCCTTAACCTCATTGTGGCTCAGCGTCTCGTAAAAAGGATATGTCCCAAATGTAAAACGCCGTATCACCCTACAAAAGAGGATCTTTTGAAGCTCAATCTGAGCGAAGAGGAGATCAAAGGCGTGACGCTTTACTATGGTAAAGGGTGTAATGCCTGTAACAACACCGGGTATTCAGGGCGTGAGGGACTTTACGAGGTGATGAAAATAACACCCGAAATCAGAGAACTTATCCTTAAAAACGCTCCGACCCATGTCCTGAAGGAAAAAGCCATAGAGCAAGGGATGGTTACCCTGCGTGAGGCTGGCATAAGAAAACTATTCGCTGGAAAGACAACAATCCAAGAAGTATTGAGGGCAACAGTGGAGGATTGATATGCCATACACAATGGAACAGCTTTTGAGGATCACTGTGGACCAGAGGGCCACAGACCTGCACATAATTGCGGGCATGCCGCCCTTCCTCAGGATAGACAAGAAATTGGTCCCGCTTGGAAACCAGCCTTTGACAGCAGCAGAAACGAGGACTTTGATTTACAGCGTGTTAAATGATCAGCAGAAGCTCAGATTTGAAAATGAGCTGGAGTTGGATTTCGCTATCTCTATCGCCGGATTAAGCCGATTTAGGGCCAACGCATACTGGCAGCAGGGCAGTGTGGCCGCTGCTATCAGGCGTATTCCAGTCAGGATACCGACGCCTGAGGCCCTTAACTTGCCGCCTGTGGTTATCGGGCTGACTCAAAAATCACAAGGGCTTGTCCTTGTTACAGGTCCAACTGGAAGCGGAAAATCGACGACGCTGGCTTCCTTGATCAATAAGATCAACAACGATAGGGCTGAACATATCCTTACGGTCGAGGATCCTATCGAGTATGTTTATCAGCCCAAGTTGTCTATAATCTCACAGCGGGAACTGGACCAGGACACCAAATCGTTCGCAAACGCACTTAAGTATGCGCTTCGTCAGGATCCTGACATCATAATGGTTGGCGAGATGCGTGATAAGGAGACCATCGCACTCGCTTTGACAGCGGCCGAAACTGGACACCTTGTTTTTGCAACGCTGCACACCTATTCGGCAATCGAGTCGATAAACCGCATAATCGATGTGTTCCCGGCCCACCAGCAGTCGCAGGTCAGAACCCAGCTGGCTCAAGTGTTGGAGGCTGTGATAGCACAGCGTCTGTTGCCGCGCGCAGGTGGGAAGGGTTTGGCACTCGCGATGGAGATCATGATCGCCACGCCGGCTGTCAGAACGCTTATTCGTGAAGCAAGAAACCATGAAATTTACGGGGTGATTCAGACAAGCCAGCGCTATGGCATGAAGACGATGAACATGTCTTTGATCGAGCTTTTAAAGAAAAACATGATAACATGGCAGACGGCCATGCTTGCCTCGCCAAATCCGGAGGAGCTTAAGCGGATGGCACGAGAAGCAGGCCTGATATTTGTGTAAATCTCAGGGGGTGGTAGTAGATGCCAACTTTTGCCTGGACAGGCAGATTAAATCGACAGCCTGCAAGCGGTAAGATCAAAGCTAACAGCCTCGAGGAAGCTGTTAAAAGACTCAGGGAGCAGGGAGTTGTCATAGAGTCGATAAATGAGACCAAGGGCGGGTTCTCGTTCACCCTGTTTCAGAGCGTTACGGCCAAGGATCTCGCTCTCATAAGCCGCCAGTTCGCCACAATGATCAACGCTGGAATTCCGGCAGTGCAGGCACTTGGGATTTTAGCTGAACAGGCTTCAAAGGATAAGCTTAGAGAGGCGCTTGCCGATGTTAAACGCGAAGTCGAAGGCGGTAAGACACTCGGCGATGCATTGAGAAAATACCATAAGATGTTCGGCGATTTCTTCATAAGCATGGTAGATGTTGGTGAAACGGGCGGCTCACTTGGCTCTACCCTTGAGCGCGTGGCTGAATACTACGAAAAGATAACCGCATTGCAGGGTAAAGTTAAATCTGCAATGGCCTACCCAATGGTCGTTTTGGTAGTCACAATAGGTGTCATAATGTTGATGTTGGTGAAACTCGTCCCCACATTTGCGTCGTTGTATGCCGATGTCGGAAGCAAACTGCCGGGGCCAACTCAGTTCTTGCTGGATGTCAGTCATTTTATGCAAAAGTATTTCCTTCACATAACCGGTGGCATTATAGGACTGGTCATTCTGATCAACAGGATTATGAAAATACCTTCTGTCAGTTATCAATGGGACAAGATTGTTCTAAAAATCCCGATAATCGGGCCACTCATCCAGAAAACATCTTTGACTCGATTTGCTCGCACCTTGAGCATACTAATTCGCAACGGCGTGCCGATACTCGAAAGCCTTGACATCACCTCAAGGGTTGTGGGCAACAAGATCATCGAAGAAGCCATAATGAACGCCAAGAGAAACATCGGCGAGGGTAAGAGCCTTGCGGCGCCTCTGCGTGACAGCGGCATTTTCCCACCTCTTGTCATCCACCTGATAACTGTTGGCGAGCAGACAGGTAAGTTAAGCGACATGCTGGAAAAAGTGGCGGATTTCTACGAGGAAGAGGTCGATACCGCCGTTGAGGCTCTCTCCTCAATCATAGAGCCTGTGATGCTTGTCTTTCTTGGCGGGTTCGTGGGCGGCATGTTGATCGCTCTTTACCTCCCGATATTTGGCCTCGCTGGCACTATACAGACTGACTGATGTATGAAAAAAGCTACAAATGGCTGTCCATACTTAGGATATCTTCTGTTACTGCTATCCTGGGTACTGCCGTCTATTACCTTAAGGACATTTTCGGCCTGGTTTTTGCCATTCATCTTGCACTTCTGATCTTTTTCATATATGCCATCACGCTTGCTCTCTGGTCATACATAAAACGCAAAAGGCCCAGAATTGTCTTCGCATATCTCCTTTTTGCTCTGGACATCACAATTTACACCCTGATTATCTTCACAACCGGTGGATTGGACAGCTCCTTTCTGTTCCTTTATGCGATAGCAGTTATCGCCGCTGCAATTGTGCTTTCCACACGCGGGGCGTTTTTTGCAGCGACTTACTCAAGCCTGATGCTTTTTTTCATGGCGTTTCTTATCTATCGAAATATAGTTCCGCCAACTGAATTTTTCGATAAAGTTGATAATTTACAGGGATATGATAGTGACCTTTTTTTTCAGGCCTTTTTTCAATCCCTTTTTCTCTTCTTGATAGCCGCTTTTTCAAGTTACTTCACCGAAGCCATAAAGTCTAAAACCATCGAGCTTGGCAAGCTTCGGGAATCTTTGATGCGGGCGAAGATGGATACATCCGCCATACTTCAAAACATACCTTCAGGTGTGATTGTGGCCGATGAAAAAGGAAAAATCCATTACATAAACGACGCCGCAAGACATATTTTGAACTTAAACGGAGAGAAGATATCCAATTTGAGACAGATTGTGGAACAATGGCCTCAGGTTTACAACGACTTCGAGCAATATATCATCTATCCAGAAGCTATATCTGCCCCCTTTAAGAGCGAGATAAACAGAGATGGCAGGAGCTATATTGTCACCCTTTCCAGATTTGCTGATTCTGACAGGTATATCTTGACAATAGAGGACATAACCGAGCAGAGACGGCTTCAGGAAAAGCTACGAGAACAGGAACGATATGCGTTATTGGGGCAGCAGATGGCGGAAATGGTTCATTCATTGGGCAATCCGGTCGCTGCTCTAAAAGGAGTGGCTCAGATACTCCAATCAGGGACATCAGAGGAGAACATGCAGAAGTTGTTGAAAATAATGGATCAGGAGCTTTCAAGGGTGTCATCTATATTGCACAGATACCGCCAGTTTTCGGGAGTCCATGCAATTTTCCCGCAGCCGATAAAGTTGCGCGAATTTTTCAATTCTTTGGTGCGAAAGGTCAGGTATATGAGCGAGAGCAGTGGGGTGGAGATAGTGCTTGATTTCAGGAATCCGCCTGATACCGTCGAATTCGACGCTGAGAAATTGGAGGAAGCACTTGTTAACATGATAAGGAACAGCATCGAGGCTCTGCATGGCGGCGGCACGATAAAAATATCCGTGTGTGGCCCGAAAGAAAGTGTTGAAGGGGTTAAGAAACACTGGGAGATCCCAACAGGCCACTGGGGAGTATGTATTTCCGATAACGGGACGGGTATTTCCGAAGAGGCTGTCCATAAAATTTTTACGCCATCGTTCACAACAAAGGCTCAGGGCCTTGGTCTTGGCCTTGCCATAACCAAGCGAATAATCGAAGTGCATGGTGGTTCGATAGATTTTGACACAGAACCGGGGAAAGGGACAATTTTCATCGTAACATTGCCTTTAAAAGTAAGGAGTTAAACTTATGGGGAAGATACTTGTTGTGGATGATGAGGTTGGGATAGCTAACATGTTGCAGATAGCTCTCTCCCAAGAGGGCCATGATGTGGATGTCGCATATTCTGCCCGCGAAGCGCTTGAGAAAGCCACAGAAAATCCGCCAGATGTCGCTGTGATCGACATAAGGATGGAAGGGATGAGCGGGTTGGACCTTCTCTCAGCACTCAGGAACATTGGCGATGTAACTGTTATAATGATGACAGCTTACGCATCTGTTGAGTCGGCAGTGGAATCTCTCAGAAAAGGAGCTTTTGACTACATCATGAAACCGTTTGACATCGATGAAATGAAAGTTGTTGTGGATAGGGCATTTGAATACAGGAAGTTGATGAGAGAGAACCGCAAACTTCGCGAGGAGATCAAAAAATACCGCAGATATGAAAAGCTGATCGGTGAGCATCCGGCGTTTCGCTCCGTGCTGGAAAAGGCCAAAATCATTGCCAAGACGGATTCCACGGTTATGATTTACGGGGAGAGCGGCACGGGCAAAGAGCTTGTGGCTCGTGAATTACATTCCTTGAGCAACAGGGCAAACGGCCCATTCGTGGCGATTAACATGGCTTCTATCCCCGAGGATTTACTTGAAAGCGAGCTGTTTGGTCACAAAAAAGGGGCTTTCACCGGGGCGTCGTCAGACAAAAAGGGGCTTTTCGTAGCCGCAAACGGCGGAACCCTTTTCCTTGATGAGATAAGTGAAACTTCGCCGAAACTTCAAGCGAAATTGCTGCGGGCAATTGAATCGAAGGAAATTACCCCGCTCGGAGCCACAAAGCCTATAAAAGTTGATGTTCGCATAGTCGCAGCTACTAACAAGAACTTAAAACGACTTGTGGATGAGAAGAAGTTCAGGGAGGACCTGTTCTATCGACTGAATGTTATAACCATCACGATTCCGCCCCTAAGGGAGCGCAAAAGCGATATCCCGTTGCTTGTTGACTATTTCCTCAACAAATATTCCGTCCGTCACGGTCTGCCGAACAAGAAGATAACGCGTGATGCATTGGATGTCCTCATGAAATACTCATGGCCGGGCAATGTCAGAGAACTCGAGCATGTAATCGAGCAGGCCCTCATATTGTCTCAGGGTGATACGATCGATGTCGGTGATCTGCCAGACGAGATCAAGAATGCGGTCAAGCGTGGCAAATCGAGCCGTTCACTCGCTGGTATCCTTGAAGATAACGGACTGATTTCTCTGGAAGAGTTGGAGAAAAAATATATCCAGATGGTGTTGAACGAGACAAAATGGGACAAAAGGCGCGCTGCGTCAATCCTCGGGATCGACCTCTCAACGCTTTACCGCAAAATCACCAAATACAACATCAAGAAGGAGGAATGAAGGCATGGTTCAAAGGTATCTTCTGCCGGAGATAGCGGAGTTGTGGTCGGAAGAAACGATGTATAAAAGGTGGCTTGATGTTGAGCTTGCCGTTGCGGAGGCGGAAGCCGAGGAGGGGATAATCCCTGATGAGGTTCCTAAACAGCTTTCGGAGACAATAGATCGCCTCGACCTCCCATCTTTTATCAAAAAGGCAAAGGAAATCGAGAGATCGGTCGATCACAATGTGATAGCTTTCCTGATGGCTTTGGAAGAGGAGATGGGCGAGCTATCGCGGTTCGTTCATTACGGACTAACATCAAGCGATGTGGTAGATACGGCTCAGATGCTGGTTCTCCGTCAGGCACTTAATCTTATTCTTGATAAACTTGAACATGTCTCCCTACTTCTCGCTGAAAAGGCGAAATCCTTCAAATACCAGCCGATTATGGGCAGGACGCATGGCGTTTTTGCCGAACCAACATCGCTCGGCCTGAAGTTCCTCGGCTATTATTCTGAAGCATTGAGGAACATGGGGAGGCTTGAGGCCGCCATCGAGCATGTGTCCTACGGGAAGATCTCAGGTGCTGTCGGGAATTACAGCTTCATCTCGCCGCTCGTGGAACAAAAGGCACTCGAGAAACTCGGACTAAAACCGGAGCCTGTCTCCACTCAGATTGTTCCCCGAGATCGACATGCATTTGTGCTGTCAGTGGTTACGCTGGTTGCCGAGATGATCGAGAGGTTCGCTCTGGAGCTCCGTCTCCTGCAAAGGACTGAGGTTCAGGAAATGTTTGAGCCGTTCGGAAGGTCGCAGAGGGGCTCATCGGCAATGCCTCACAAACGCAATCCCATAAAGTCAGAAAGGCTTGACGGCCTGACGCGTGTGATTCGTGGGGCGATGCTCGTCTCCCACGAGAATGTGGCTCTATGGCACGAGAGGGACATTTCTCACTCTTCTGCCGAGCGTTACATACTGCCGGATGCGACATCTACGCTCTTCTTCATGCTCGATCAATTCATCAAGATTCTGAGAGGCCTTGAAGTAAAAACCGAAAGGATAAACCACAACCTAATTCAATTCGGTGATTTCTACCTTTCGGAACCGCTACTCCTCGCCCTCGTCCAGAAGGGCATCATGCGCTCCGTAGCTTACAAATGGGTTAAGGAGGTGGCTCACAACGCATTCGAGAAAAAGCTATCGTTTTCGGAAGAAGCCAAAAAACATCCTGAGATACGGAAAGTGATGTCCGAAATGGAGATAGACAGGGCACTTTCGCACGACTACCTGAGATGGGTTGATGAGATTTTTGAGCGATTTGGGTTGTGATGGAAAAAAACAGTTACGAAGATTGATTTAAAATCAGGTTGTATGAATTGAAAGGAACACTTTAGCGGCTGTGAAACAGAATTTTGGAGTTCAATCAATGCTATTTTTGATGGCTAAACACCGACTCGATATCAGAAGTGCAACTCAAATGGATTGCTTGAAAGTCAATGTCCCTTTCTTGAGCATCACCTTTGTGCGTGTCATGGAATGAAAGGATAAATTCCGTATCTCATTGGTTTGTTATGTTTGCCCGATTGGCGCAGCCATATCGCTTTTTACAGCAACGGTAGTAGCTGTGGAGGGCAAAAACAAGTTGCGCCTGTCTCTAAGTTTTTCGCGGCAGGATAATTTTTAATGGTAAAAAAACAACATGTTAAACCCAAAAGATGTGTTTCCTTTTTGTATATCAATACTTATACAACATAAAATTTGACATCGTTTTTATGGTGGATTTAGAATTCCTTGTTTTGAAAAACAGTGTAAGGAGGTGGTAGTTATGTTACAGCTGGTAATTGCTTTAGTGTTGGCCTCTGGTGTAAGACAAGGGGCCCTGACTAACAACCTGACATATAGGTCAGGTATCAGACCACCTATCGTTGCTCAACCTCTCTCCGGGCTTGATTCCATGAATGTGAGATTTGTGGGTTCATGGCCATTCGGTGCATCTAAGGCAGTAACAGTTAACGGGGACACAGTATTTGTAGGTTCAGGTGGAGGCATTGTCATACTTGATGCAAGCGATCCTTCCACTTTAATAAAGATAGGGGAGATAAGGACAAGAGGTTTAGTAAAAGAAATGCAATATCATGATGGGAAGTTGTATGTGGCTGATGGCCAGGGAGGAATTGAAATCTGGGATGTCACAAATGTCTCTTCTCCTGCTAAGCTTGGAGCCTATTTTCCGCCTGGATATGTGCGTGACATATTTGTATTGGGCAACTACGCTTATGTGGCTTGTATTTGGGGTGGTCTGCGAATAATAGATGTAAGTGATCCCACAAATCCGCAAGAGGTGGGATATTACAATACACCGGGAGATGCAAATGGTGTATATGTATCAGGCAACTACGCCTATGTGGCTGATGGTGATTCTGGCCTTCGTGTTATAAATGTGAGTAACCCAGACAATCCACAAGAGGTGGGATACTACGATACACCGGGTAGTGCGTATGATGTATATGTATCAGGCAACTACGCCTATGTGGCTGATGGTGATTCTGGCCTTCGTGTTATAAATGTGAGTAACCCAGACAATCCGCAAGAGGTGGGATACTACGATACACCGGGTTATGCGTATGATGTATATGTATCAGGCAACTATGCCTATTGTTGGTGATGGCTTTGCTGGGATAAGAATAATAGATGTAAGTGACCCCACGACTCCCAATGAAGTAAGTCATTATTCCCCATCACGCTACACATTTAATGTGTATGTATCAGGTAACTACGCCTATGTAGCTAGTTCTCCACGAGGTCTGGTGATGATAGATGTGAGCGACCCTGCCAACCCTCAAGAAGTAAGTCACTACAGCATGCCGGACTTTGCAAATAGCATAGATGTGTCGGGTAATTACGTCTATCTGGCAGACGGTAATGCTGGCCTGAGGATAATAGATGTAAGTTATCCTACGAATCCAAACGAAGTGGGGCATATTGAGACTAAAGATTTTGCGTTTGATGTGCAGGTATCAGGAAATTACGCCTATGTGGCTGATGGTGATTCCGGCCTTAGAGTGGTAGATGTCAGTGATCATACCAACCCTCAAGAAGTAGGTCATTGTTATACACATAGCTTAGCAATGGGCATTTATGTGGCGGGGAATTATGCTTATGTAGCTGATGGCGCTTCTGGTTTGAGAGTGATAGATGTGAGTAACCCAGAAAATCCGCAAGAGGTGGGATATTACGATACGCCAGGTCATGCGTATGATGTGTATGTATCAGGAAATTACGCCTATGTAGCTGATTACGATTCTGGTCTTCGTGTTATAGATGTGAGTGACCCAGAGAACCCGCAAGAGGTGGGATATTATGATACGCCAGGTGATGCGCATGATGTGTATGTATCAGGGAATTACGCCTATGTAGCTGATGGTAATTCCGGGGTAAGGGTAATAAATGTAAGCGATCCTGCAAATCCATACGGGGTAAGCTGTTACTACGATACGTATGCTGAAGGTGTATATGTGTCGGACAATTATGTTTATGTAGCTGATGGTATGTATGGGGTAAGAGTAATCGATATTAGTGATCCAGAATCTCCTCGGGAAGTGGCAAATTACAGAACCCCAGATGAGGCGAAAAATGTAGTTGAGAGAGATAACTATATCTATGTAGCTGATAAATACGCAGGGGTTCAGATATATACAATTCAAACTGAGCCACCTGAGACACCTTCCCTTATCTCCCCGATTGGCGGTGTATGGCTGCACGATGCAACTGTAACATTGCGATGGACAGCAGTCACCAAGCTGGCTGGTGGTGTGAAATCGAGACCTATTCGCTACTTCGTTGAGTTGATGTCTAACGACTCAACCGTGCTCGTTGATACAGTTGATACAAATCAGTTGACAGTCTCTCTCAGCGAGGGCCGCTATAACTGGCATGTAAGGGCATCTGACCTTGTTGGCAATTTATCCGACTGGTCGCCTATCGATTCGTTCGGCGTTGATATCACGCCGCCAACCTCTGTGACCCTACTTGAGCCTCAAGACGGTGAGATTTTAAGCAGTTCACACGTGTTCTTTGAGTGGACTGATGCGGAAGACACAACGAGTGGCATTGCTGGTTACTGGCTTGAGATGGCGGACAACAGCGATTTCTCATCTCCAGAAAGCCTATTTGTAAGCCCGTCGTATATTATATTGACGGTGCACGATACGATCTGCTTCTGGCGAGTGAAAGCTGTTGATAGTTCAGGGCTGACAGGTGCGTGGAGCGAGGTATGGAACTTTGAAGTTGACACCGTTGCGCCTGAGATGCCTTCGCTTGTCTCACCAGTTGGTGGTGTGTGGCTTCACAACACAAATGTGACATTAAGATGGACATCGTCGTCAAAGGGCTCCGAAGAAGCTGTTGATAACAATGTCAAAGGCTCATCTGTTCACTATGTGATCGAAGTTACGAAAGGTGCTACGACAGTTATCTTTGACACCATTGAGGTCGATACTTTTAGCACTATCCTGCAAGAGGGTGTTTATCGGTGGCATGTCAAAGCATTCGACGATGCGGGAAACCAATCCGACTGGTCACCAACTGATTCCTTTGGAGTTGACATCACGCCCCCAACCGCTGTGACTCTACTTTGGCCTCCAGATGGGGAATTTTTTAACGACCCATCTGTAAGTTTTTATTGGGATGATGCAGAAGACACCACGAGTGGAGTTGCTGGCTACTGGCTTGAAATAGCGAGTAACAACGATTTTTCGTCTCCGGAAAGCGTGTTTGTAAGCCAATCTGAGACAACATTGACGGTGCACGATACGATCTGCTTCTGGCGAGTTAAAGCTGTTGACGGTTCGGGGCTGACAGGCGCGTGGAGCGAGACACGGAGTTTTGAAGTTGACACCGTTGCGCCTGAGATGCCTTCGCTTGTCTCACCAGTTGGTGGTGTTTGGCTACATGATACAACTGTGACCTTTAGGTGGTCACAGTCGTCAAAAGGACTCTATCATGGCATCAAAAGCTCACCTGACCACTATCAGATAGAAATTCGGAAAGGCGACATAACTGTGATCTTTCGTACCGTTGATACCGACACTATTAGTCTGGTTCTGCAAGAAGGTGTTTATCGGTGGCGCGTTGTGGCATTTGATGATGCGGGAAACCAATCCGATTGGACACCGTTTGATTCCTTTGGAGTTGACATCACGCCTCCAACCGCTGTGACGCTCCTCACACCTCAAGACGGTGCACTATTTAACAGCTCGTCCGTGAGTTTTGACTGGACTGATGCAGAAGACACCACGAGCGGCGTTGCTGGTTACTGGCTTGAGATAGCGGGCAACAACGATTTTTCGTCTCCGGAAAGCGTGTTTGTAAGCCAATCTGAGACAACATTGACGGTGCACGATACGATCTGCTTCTGGCGAGTTAAAGCTGTTGATGGTGCAGGGCTGACAGGCGCGTGGAGCGAGGTATGGAGCTTTGAAGTTGACACCGTTGCGCCTGAGATGCCTTCGCTTGTCTCACCAGTTGGTGGTGTGTGGCTTCATGACACAAGTGTGACATTCGAATGGACATCGGCAGCGAAGTCCATGTCAGTGCGATACATTTTTGAATTGATGTATTACGGCATATCCATAATCGTCGATACGGTTGACACGAATGAGTTGACAGTTTCTATCAATGAAGGCCGCTATTACTGGCGAGTCAAGGCATTTGATATGGCGGGCAACCAATCTGACTGGTCTCAAATAGATTCGTTTGGAATAGATATGACGCCGCCTGACACTGTCTCTCTGATAGCTCCTACCAATGGCGCAAAGCTCAATACATCATCTGTAACATTTAACTGGAACGGTTCATCGGATCTCATAAGTGGGGTAATGGGATATTGGATTGAGCTTTCAAACGATAGCCTTTTTGCAACTCCAGAAAGTGTATTTGTAAGTCATCAAATCAATTATTACCTACCCGAGACTACAATAACATTGAGCGATACAACATGGTTCTGGCGTGTCAAAGCTGTTGACAGTTCAGGTTTGTCGAGTGCGTGGAGCGAGACATGGATGTTTACCGTGGATACACAAGCACCTTTGGTCTCTTCACTTATAGATCCTATGTCAGGTGTATGGCTACACGACACAACCGTGACATTTCGATGGTCCCAGTCATCGAAGCAATGGAGCGGACCGCTCAAAGGAAAAGAGACATCCATCCACTATGTCATAGAAGTTCTGAAAGGAAATACCATTTTAATCTCCGACACTGTCGATACCAACGAGTTGACAACCATAATTTACGAGGGCAGATACACGTGGCATGTTAAAGCGTTCGACGAGGCTGGAAACGCATCCGACTGGTCGCCGATCGATTCGTTCGGCGTTGACATCACGCCGCCGGGCGTTGTGGAGCTCATATTGCCGCCCGATGATGCGGTTCTGAACCATCCCGATGTGACCTTCGACTGGAGCGACGCTGAGGATACCACAAGCGGCATCGCAGGCTACTGGCTGGAACTTTCGACGGATAGCCTGTTCAACTACGCTGACAGCATCTTCGTCTCGCAATCCGAAACCACGATGACGCTCAATGATACCACATGGTTCTGGAGGGTCAAAGCTGTTGATGTCTCTGGACTCTCAGGTGAATGGAGCTACAAGTTCTTGTTCACGATCGATACGAATGCTCCTCAGGCACCCGTCGCTATCTCACCTGTTGGAGGTGAATGGCTGCACGACACTTATGTGACCTTCCAGTGGACCGAGGTAAGCAAGAAGCCAATGATCATGCGCTATGTGATTGAGGTGATGAGGGATGGAGATGTTGTCCTGCACGACACGACCGATGTCAACGCGTATACGGCCGTGCTGAGTGAGGGCAGATACATCTGGCATGTTAAGGCGTTCGACGAAGCAGGTAATGCATCCGACTGGTCGCCGATCGATTCGTTCGGCGTTGACATCACGCCGCCGGGCGTTGTTGAGCTCATATTGCCGCCCGATGATGCGGTTCTGAACCATCCCGATGTGACCTTCGATTGGAGTGATGCTGAGGATACCACAAGCGGCGTCGCAGGCTATTGGTTGGAAGTCGGAGTAGACAGCGAGTTTATTATTGCGGATAGCGCATTTATAACACAATCAGAGACTACTGTGGTGCTTCCGGATACCACATTTTTCTGGCGTGTCAGGGCGATCGATGGATCAGGGCTTCAAGGTGATTGGTCAGACATCAGGAGGTTCACCATTGACAGCCGTGCCCCGGATGTACCTTCTTTATACAATCCAACAGGAGGAATTTGGCTTAGAGATACAATTGTTGATTTTAACTGGAGCTCTGTTGAATCACCTTCAAAGCCTACGCCTGTGCATTATGTGATTGAAGTTATAAGTGGTGGTGCGACAGTTATCCACGACACGGTTGACACCAACGAGCTGGTGGTTGTGCTTGATGAGGGCAGATACACATGGCATGTTAAAGCGTTTGACGAGGCTGGCAACGCATCCGACTGGTCGCCTATCGATTCGTTCGGCGTTGACATCACGCCGCCGACTCCGCCAGAACCAATATGGCCTATCGATAGTTTTGCAACATCAGTTGATACCATCGAGTTTGTGTGGCATCCTGCACTCGATAACCTGAGTGGGGTTCAAGATTACCTACTTAATTTTGCCAACGACGCATGGGTGACTACCGATACCTTTGTGACAGTGGAAATAGGTCATCTCATGGATGGTATCTACACATGGTATGTGTCCGCAACTGATACTGCTGAAAACACGAGTATTTCGGACGAGCAGGTATTCATTATAGACAGGACCGCTCCGAATATCGAGGAGCTTACAACATGGAGCGATACAATCGGGTTCTTCGGTCCATTTGAAATTCAACTCAGGGTGACGGACAGCCTCAGCGGTGTCGGGGAAGCCTGGCTTTTCTATTCCGTTGATGGTGGCGATTTCGATTCAATACCGATGACACATGACAGCTTATGGCATGCCCAGATCCCTGCATTTTCAGATTCAATGAACCATACAATAAGCTATTTTGTCAGAGCGTTTGACAACGCAGTCCCGCCCAATGAATGCATCAGCGAAACGATCACTTTCAATGTGACTGGCATCGAAGAGGAGCCCCATATCCTACCATCCGGGTTCGCCTTGCTCGGTGTAACGCCCAATCCGACAGGGAATTTCGTAATGTTCAAGCTCGCTGTGCCCCATAGTGGATCGGCACATCTGGAACTGTTTGATGCAAGCGGTAGGCGGATTTTGAGCCGGGATTTTGTTCTTGAACCTGGCTACCGAATTGTGAAAGTAAACCTTAGCAGCGTGACTTCTGGCATCTATTATGCGATCATCATATACGGCAATGTCTCTGTGAAGGGCAGAATCATAGTTGTGCGTTGATAGAGTGGGCGGGGGGGAGCCGCCTCCCGCTCTTTCCATAAAAATTAGATTTTATTGCACCACACTGGACAAGTTTGTTGGAGTCGTGAATTTAACATGTTGATTAAAATAAAAAGAGGGCGGAAAAACCGCCCCCTTTTGTTTTCTACGCTTTTGCTTTTGTTATGCCCTTTCTACATGCACAGCCTTAGGCCCTTTCTCGGACTCTATCAGCTCGAATTTTACCCTTTCGCCTTCCTGAAGGGTTCTGTAACCCTCGCCAGCTATATCCGAGAAATGCACGAACACATCACCAGTTCCATCTTCGGCTTCGATGAAGCCATATCCTTTCTTAGGGTCGAACCATTTGACCCTACCGTACTTTTGCACTGCCATTACTAATGACCTCCATGTTTGTTAATGAACCATATAAATTCGTGGGGGCAATTGTAAATCAATAGGACGAACGAAGTCAACAAAATCAAACGGCTTAATGAACACCCTTAATTTAACTAATTGCTACACAAATAGTTGTCTGTTCAAGTCTTTGTGACTAACCCCATGAGATTGACCTGTCCAGATTATTGCAATGTGGACATATACTTGATGGACTTAATGTTACACATGATGGGGTCAGGTGGGGACAGGACAGAATTACGGTTTAATCGCCATTCAAGTCATCTTCGGAATATAGATTTTCTATTTCAATCTCGGCATCTCTCAACATTTCGCTCAATTCTTCCACGAGTTTCGTCCCTTCTTTGAACAGGGAGATGGCCTTTTCGAGCTCGAGGCCGCCTTTTTCAAGCTCCTCAACTATGGCTTCAAGTCGTGCCATTTTGTCTTCAAATGATGTTTTCCTGCTTCTTCTTGGACTCAATTTCCAAAACCTCCATTTTTACTCTACCATCCTTCATAAGGGCAGATATTTTCTGTCCGGGCTGAAGTTTTGAGGTGGAGTCCAGCAGCTTGCCATCCTCCGAAAGTAGCAAAGCAAAACCTCTGTCCAGAACTGCAAGCGGATTGAGAGCTGCAAGCTGCATTTTTAGGGCGGATACCTGCTTTTTCTTGCTTTCAACGGCCGACATCGTGGCGAGGTAGAGGCGCTTTTTCAGCTCTCTGAGTTTTTCCCTCGATAAGAAAATCCTTCGGCGTGGATCGAGGGTTTCAAGTATCCTTGCTGTGGAAGACAATCGCTGCGATTTCCACGATATGATGTTACGCATAGCGTTGACGAGCCTGAACTTGAGGAGTTCAACTGCGTCCCTTGCCGCAAATTTGCCGGCAGCAAGTAGTTCCGCGGCAGCTGTTGGGGTGTAAAGATGCAGATCCGATGCGAGGTCTGCCAGCGTAATGTCCACCGAATGCCCAACAGCAGATATAACCGGAATTGGGGACTCAGCAATTGCCCGCACGACGATCTCCTCGTTGAAAGCCGATAGGTCTTCTTTTGAGCCTCCGCCGCGCGTCACGACGATGACTTCTATGCCCTTGAGTTTGCCCAATTTTCTGATAGCGCGGGCGATCTTCGAAGGTGCGTCCTCGCCCTGAACCTGAACAGGGGCAAAAATGACCTTAAATCCGCCTGCTTTTCTGAGAGTTTTGATAAAATCGCGCAGAGCTGCACTGACAGGTGAGGTCACAAGCCCGATTACGCTCACCGGTGACGGAATTTTCCGCTTTCTCCGCTCATCAAACACTCCTTCGCTGGCAAGTTTCCTTTTCAAGTCTTCATATCGGGTAGCGATGATGCCGGTTCCCCATGGCACCACTATTTCCACGATCTGTTGATATACGCCTGACCGCGCGTATATGTCTATCTTGCCGAAACTCCTTATTTTCATGCCTTCACGAAGGTTCAAACGGGCCAATCCTTTGGCCCAGTAGGCAAATATGACGCATCGCAGGCTGGATTCTCCGTCCGTCAGGACAAAGTGAGCGTGGCCGGAGTATGAGATCTTGAAATCACGTATCTCACCCTCAACCCAAATTCCGTCGAATTCGGATGATATGCGCTGTCGCAGCTCGTAGGTGAGTTCGGACACGGTATAGACCTTTGCCTTCATGGTTAATGAATTTTAATGGACAAATTGAGAGTTATAAACTCTTACCCACCCCGTATTCCCTTTGTTTTAAAAACTTGTTATTTATTCCGATATGTAATTGGTTTAGAATTAAACGCTAAACAAAAATAAAAATGTGAGGGGGAGAAGATGCAGCAAAACAGCATCTATGAAATAAAGGAATTCTTGAGGAGCAAGGGGATTAACCCTTCTTTGCAAAGGATAAAGATCTATCAGTATTTGTTAAAAAATCGAACCCATCCGCGAGTTGAGGACATTTATGCTGAGCTTGTAAACGAGATACCCACTCTATCAAAAACGACGATTTACACAACCCTTAACCTCTTTGTATCTAAAGGGATCGTCAGCAAGATCATGATCGAGGATGGTGAGGTCAGGTATGACATAGATACGACGCCGCATGGCCATTTTAAATGCATAAAATGCGGCAGGGTCTATGATATCGACATTAAACCTTCAATATTCAAGGACATCTCAACGGATGGGCATCAACCCATCGAATACCATTTTTATGTAATAGGGATTTGCAAGGAATGCCTTGAGAAGGAAAAAGAAGAGGTAGCTCAGGCCTGATTTCAAAATTCACCTCAAACAGTCACATTCCCTTATAATTCAGGCACTATGGTAAAAGCTATCATTTTTGATCTGGATAACACTCTTGTTGACTTTATGCGGATGAAAGAGGCATCTGTTAGACTTGCGGCTGAGGCGATGGTCGATGCTGGTCTTCAGATGAGTGTCGATAAGGTTTACGATGGCATATTCAGAACTTACGACAAATATGGGATAGAATTCCAGAATGTCTTTGACAAATTCCTTGAGGAAACGCTTGGCTACATAGATTATCGTGCTCTGGCTGCCGGGATAGTGGCTTATCGGAAGGCAAAAGAGGCTAATCTTGTGCTTTATCCCCATGTGAGATACACACTTATGGAACTTTTGAAGAAGGGATTGACTCTGGCCGTAGTATCAGATGCGCCTCGACTTCAGGCGTGGACAAGGCTTGCTCAGGTCGGTCTTTTACACTTTTTTAAGATAGTTGTGACTTTCGACGATACCGGCGAGAGAAAACCATCACCTGCACCGTTCCGTTTTGCGCTCGAAAAGCTTGAAACGGAGCCTTCTAATACTATAATGGTTGGAGATTGGCCTGAGCGTGACATTACGGGTGCCGCAAAGCTCGGCATGATAACGGTTTTCGCAAGGTATGGTGATACATTCGGGACAGTCAATTCAGGTGCTAACTACGACATAAACGACATAATCGAACTTTTGGGGATTGTGGATGAGCTCAATCGATCCTGAGCTCCCCTTCGATCTGCCATCCGTGAGCCAGCATAAAGTCGGAAACCGGAATCCTGATAACGCCTTTGCCTGAGAGTTCGGCGTTAAAGTGCATAGCCCTTATTCTGGACAGGATTACCTTTTCCGGCACCAACTTCATAAGCCCCTTCTTGGTAACTTTGAACACAACATATTTTGGATCTATTCTGACCAGTTTGAGCGATATGCTTCCTGCTGGTATGGAAGCTGTTATGAATATGCCCCTTGCCCCAGCGATTAATCTGGCATTTTTGGCTATTTTTATCCTGAGCTCTCCATCTAAAACCGCCATGTCTATGCCTCCTCAAGCGTTTTCTTGATGAGCTTGAAATCCTCCCTAACAAGTTCCATCTTTCGAGGATCCCTGAGCACAGCGGCTGGATGATAGGTGACTATTAACTTGCTTCCGTATCTTGTTTCATAAACGATAAGTCTGGAACGGGACAGAGTTACAGACCTGTTAAGCAGAAAAAAAGCTGCAAAACGGCCAAGGGCCACAAGCAGGCGTGGCTGGATAATCTTGATTTGTTTGTCCAGATACGGACTACAGGCCTTTATTTCCTCAGGTTTGGGATCCCGGTTTCGTGGAGGGCGGCATTTCAGGACATTAGCGATATAGACCTCATCGCGCGAAAGCCCAATTTCCGAAAGCAGTTCTGTAAGGAGTTTACCGGCTCGCCCGACAAACGGGCGCCCGTGCTTATCCTCTTCGCCTCCAGGCGCTTCCCCGACGAACATCAAGTTAGCGTAAGGGTTACCTTCGCCGAACACATAGTTTCTTTTTGTTTTGTATAGTTCGCACCTGGCGCACCTGCGCACTACCTTTTGGAGTTCCTGAAGTGCTTCTGCTTTATCACGGTAGCCTTCTGGAAGAATGATCTCGTTGAGGTCAAGTGCTTCGGAAAGCCACGCCGCAAGGCTCCCCCGTCTCATTATTCCCCTTCCGATTTCTTATGGCGAAATTGGATCTCGCCCCTAACAAGTTTTTCAAGGGCCACGATTACCGGCTTCCTATCGAGTTTTACCTTGCGCTTTGCAAGCTCTCTGGCGTAACGGGAAGCGACAACTATGGCCTCATATTTGTTTGGAAAAACTTTCCAGATATCCTCAACTGTTATCCTTTTGTTAGGCATATAATCACCTCCGTTTTGGGTCTTGTAGTATATTGGTGTCGTTGAATTTTATAAAGTTTAGGTATGGACAACAATTATTTGAAAGTATGTTGAGCCCATGTATCCTTCGGGCGATGTTGCGATGCTGTATTGGGAAAGTGATGGGATGTTATGATGAATGCGAGAGACCTAACGAGGGCTGTCTTCCGTTGATCTTCCGCTCGCCCTCACGGCGAGAGTGGGGGCTGCCCTGCGCATCCGCCGAGATAGCCATTTTAAAACTGTCACCATATAATTTCGCCATATTTAACAGCATGGAGGAGGATGAATATGTTGAAAAAATTGATATCTATTTTTATCTTTGTGGCTTCAATATCTGCGCAGCGTGTGGTGACCATCAGGGACATCCAATACACGACCGATCCAAGCGGTGATTCCCCACTTGTAGGCCAGACCGTGACATTTACCGGCATCGTCACTGCAACTGCATCCCAATACCCTCCTTATAACGGCGGTTTTCTTGTTCAGGATTCATCCGGCTCGTGGCATGGCGTCTATGTGTATCTCAACCACATGGTAGTCGATGTGTCCGTCGGCGATTCGGTGAGGGTTACAGGAGAAGTTTCTGAGTATTACGGCCTTACAGAGGTAACGATAGGCTCTGAAAGCGATGTAACCATACTTGCCAGCGGACGGCCTGTGCCTCAGCCGGCGGTCGTTACCACCTCACAGATAGCGAACGATTCCTCTGTCGCTGAGCCTTACGAGTGTGTGCTGGTTGAGGTTCACGATGCGGTCGTCACAAACGACAATCTCGGCTACGGCCAGTGGGAGGTTGATGACGGAACTGGTCCGGCAATAGTTGACGATGCATATCCTTACTCCTACAGCCCGTCAGTGGGCGATACATTGATAATACTCAGGGGCGTAATGACTTATTCCTATGGCGAATACAAGTTGGAGCCGAGAGGGGACAACGACATAATAAGTTCGATAGACGGCACAGGTATGGCGTGGGTTGAGCCATCCGTGGTGCCGACTTCCACTACGATACCGAACTTGAGGCTCGGTTTCACAGGTGTGATGGGGAATTACGCCGTTGCTCGCATTGTTCTGCTTGTGCCAACGGCTTTCACATTTGATACATTCAACCTCAGTGGTGCGTTTGAAGGAGCAGTCGTTCAGAGGATTGGCCCACAGATAACGCTTTCAAACATATCCATAACGGAGCATGATACGGGTTACATCGATTTTGTCAACTTTACAACGCCCTCAGAGCCTGACACTTACAGGGTGTCCGTCATGACGGCGGGCGAAAACGGCACGCCTCAGCCCATACCTGAATTCCCTGAGATTCAGGTGTTGCCGGTGGCCGGGACCGGCATGGCCTCGATATCGCCTTTCATGCTCGCTCAGTCCGATACCGTTGACCTCAAGCTCAGTTTTGAGGGTGAATTTGGCGTTGTGCGTGCTGTGAAATTCATCGTTCCCGGCGACCTTATCGATTGGGACGGTGAACTTGAGCTCGATGGCGCTCTGGCAAATGGCAGCCATCAGGTGAACGGTGACACGATTCTCATCTACGATGTCGAGCTAAATCCGGGCGATGCGGGATGTGTCGTCCTCAAGTCAGTGAGCCCTTATGACGGGTTCAGCGACTCATCGCGCGTTGTGGTCATGAGCGGAACCGACACGACAAACCTGACTCCGCTATCTTCAAGTCCATTGCTGGTCGTTGAGTCCTCAGATTCCACCGAGCCGTTCCTCATGCTCGGAAAGCTTCAGGCTCCGGGCGCTGATGGCTACTCATCGGCATACGAAGGGCAATTCGTCAGCGTCATCGGCGTGGTTACCGGCCCTCCATCTGCATTCTCGAGCTCAGGCAAGTTGTCGATGTATATTCAGGATGTATCGGGTGGAGTGAACATCTATGCGCCGAGCTGGAGCGGAGGCAGCTTTCAGGTCGGCCAGCTGGTGTCATTCTACGGCAGGGTGACTGAATACAATGGACTGACCGAGGTGGTGCTTGAAGGGCCGAACTACACGCTTTACGGCGGCGGATATTCGTTCGACACGACTTCGCTCAAGCCGTCTGAGCCGTTGTCCGAGAAGTATGAGGGCCGCCTCGTGAAGGTCACAGGTGAAGTCGCATCTTCGCCTGTTGAGGCCGGTGCAGGCAGGTCTTTCACCGTGTGGAACGGGTTTACGCCCATAACCGTCTATGTTTACAACACGACAGGAGTGGATCTTTCAGAAGTTGAGCCTGGAAAGCTTGTGAGCGTCGTCGGAATTGGTGGGCAATACGACCGCGATGAGCCTTACGACGCCGGTTACCAGCTTCTGGTTAGGTTCCAGGACGACATCCAGATTATCGGTCAGGGTAGGGACACCAGCGAAGTCTCGATCGAGGTGCATCCCAATGTGTTTGCGCCTTCTCTCGGAGAGGTGGCCAACATCGATGTGGCGGGCCCGCGCGATGCGAGATACACCCTGAGCGTCTACGATGCGCGCGGACGCTTGGTCAAGGACATCTACATCGGAAAACCGGGGCCGGCAAACGCAATATGGCGCGGCGACGACAGGTTCGGCGCACCGGTGACGGTCGGGCTTTACTTTATCAGACTTGAAGTTCACCATCCCGACGGAAAGATCGAGACACTGACCAAAACCGTTGCGGTGGGAGATAACTTCTGATGACCATCGAGGAAGCCAGAAAGCTCCTGAAAGATAAAAAAATCGTCGTTCTTTACGGGGGCTGGTCGCTTGAGCGAGAGGTCTCTTTGAGGTCAGGCAAACGGGTTTACGATTCCCTTATCCGTCAGGGGTTTAATGCTGTCCTGTTGGATGCACAGCGCGATTACATCGATCGAATTAGGGAGCTCAGCGCCGATGTTGTGCTGATAATGCTTCACGGCAAGCCCGGCGAGGACGGCACATTTCAGGGCGCACTGGAGAGCATCGGCATCCCTTACACCGGCTCAGGCGTTCTCGCATCTGCAGCTGGAATTAACAAGGTGGCTTCCAAAAGAATCTTTCAGAGCGTCGGCATACCGACCCCTGAGTTCATATTTGTGCCGCGATGGACGAACATGGATGAGGCTTATGAGCAGGCGCTTAAGGAGATCGGCATACCGCTTGTGATCAAGCCCAAAGACGAGGGATCAAGCCTTGGGGTGCATATCGTCCACGATGAAGCCGAGCTTAAGCGGTTTATGCAGGAGGAACGGGAAAAATTTGGCGACTTCCTGATCGAGAAATACATAAAAGGCAAGAGCGTGACAACCGGGATACTTGGCACAGGCGATGAAGCCTTCGCCGTGCCGGTTCTGGAGCTCAGAGTCAGGGGGCGTGAGTTCTACGATTACAAAGCGAAATACACTAAAGGTCTTACCGAGTTCGTCATACCGGCCGAGCTTCCGCAACGGAGCTATGATGCGCTTCAGGAATACTCGCTGAAAGCTCACCTTGCGCTTGAGTGTCGCGGCTTTTCCCGTGTGGACGGCGTTGTGTCCGAAGATGGCCAGCCATACATACTTGAGGTAAACACCATTCCCGGAATGACGGAGCTTTCGGATCTGCCTGCTGAGGCAGAACATGCGGGCATATCCTACGATGAGCTTGTGCTTTGGATCCTCAAGTCGGCTTATGAATGAGACAACTGATATGGAAGGCAAGCTATTCGTTGTTGGAACGCCTATTGGCAACCTTGAGGACATCACATTTCGTGCGGTGAAAACGCTGAAAGATGTTGACCTTATCGCCTGCGAGGACACCAGAAGAGCTAAAATCCTGTTGCAGCACTATGAGATCGACACGCCGACGGTGTCCTACAACGAGCACAACGAGCGCCAGCGCATCCCCGAACTCATCGAAAAACTGAAGGCTGGCAGCTCAATCGCCCTGCTTTCGGATGCGGGCATGCCGACCATATCCGATCCCGGTTACAGACTGGTCAGAGCCGCGCGAGATGCGGAGATTCAGGTCATCTCCGTTCCGGGGCCCTCGGCCGTTACCGCGGCGTTATCCGTCTCAGGACTTCCCAGCGATAGGTTCATCTTTGAGGGATTCCTGCCGAGGAAAAAGGGCAAGCGGGAACGCAAAATCATGGAATTTCGGGACGAGACGAGGACGGTCGTGATATTCGAGTCAGTGCATCGCATAGAGAGGACGCTCCACGAGCTGGCCGAGCTGCTTGGCCGTGACAGGAAGATAGCCGTATGCCGTGAGCTCACAAAAATATTTGAGGAGGTTATCTACGGCGAAATAGGGGAAGTCATTGAAAAGATGAGGGTTAAAAAAGGCGAATTTGTGATTGTAATTGGTGGTAAGGATGTGAAATAGGTTATTCTACCTATTTATTTATCGCTGGACGCCAGCATATAATAATTCTGTAAGAGAGGTTGATATGAGGATTAAGCTGACATTTGATCCTGTGGAAGGGCATTTAAAGTTGCCTGTTGCATACAATCACATTATTCAAAGCTTTATTTACAGGCACATAGGTAAACTTGCCGATAAGCTGCATGACGGCGGCTATCGCTACGGCAAAAGAAGTTATAAGTTGTTTACATTCTCGAGGATGCGAGCCACCGAGATAAAGTATAACCGCGACGACAGGACCCTGACATTCAGTGGAAAAATCTGGATTTACATAGCATCACTCAAAAACGACCTGCTCGAATCCCTCACATTGACGATGGTCAAAAATGAGATTTTCGAGCTTAAAGGCCAGCCCGTGCGCATTGCATCGATTGAGGTTGATATGCCCGTCGAATACCGAGCCCCAATGCTCATCAAAATGATGTCTCCTGTGACGGTTTACAGCACCCTCATGACGCCTGACAGCCGCAAAAAAACATATTTTTACACCCCGTGGGAGGATGAGTTCAGCGAGCTGGTGATCGATAACCTTGTGCGAAAGTTCAAAGCTCTGACATCGGATGAGCCACCAGATGTCAGTTCAGCATACATAAAGCCGATAAGAGTTGACAAGCATGATCTTGTCATCACGAGGTTTAAGGGATACCTAATCAAGGGTTGGAAAGGCATTTATGAGCTAAATCTGCCGCCGCCATACTTCGAGATCGCCTACAACACAGGTATAGGCTCAAAAAACAGTCAGGGTTTTGGGATGTTCAGGATTGTGGGCACGCACGATGATGGGAAATAGCCCCGTTTGAGGGTAAGCTGTGCGGCGTTTTACTTGATTTGATGGGTTTAATCGGGCTACAATATGCAAAACATTGCAAAAAGGAGGAAAAAGGATGAAGAATCTGGTTATGTTATTGGTTTTCACGATGATTTCCAGATATGCATGGGCGCATCAGATAATAGTCGATGGTGATCCTTCCGATTGGACAGGTGTTGCGCCTGCCGCCGACCATTTCGCATATTCGCATGGCGAGGCGATATGGGCCGATGCAGCAGATGACGATTTGGGCGATGGCGGAGATGCACCTTACGCAGCGGACAACCCCGAACCGTATTCCTACCCGACGGATACTCTGTTTCAGGGCACCGAAGCCGACATGCTGGAATGGAGATACACATTCGACGAGGCCTCGAACAGGATCTATTTCCTGATTACCATGAACAACTATGACATAACATGGATGCCGTTCGTGGGCATAGCGATGGATCTCGACCATGCGTGGGGCAGCGGACAGACATGGCTCGGCGGATACGCTTCCCTCAAGGTAGACTCAGCCATATTCTGGGAGTATAACATCCTTTTGAAGGACAACCACATCGTGGTTTACAACGCCCAATGGGACAGTGTAGGAGGAACCAATGAGGTGGTCTTCGACACCGCAAACAACACGATCGAGGTGGGCGTAGATGTGTCACAGTGGGCGATCAACCCGATCACCGATGTGGATTCCGTCTATTTCGTTGTCTATTCCGGGCTTCAGGATTTCGGCAACATGCGTGGCGTGGATTCTGTGGCATCCAGATGGAACGGAGGCGGCGGGACGGACAGCTGGGTTGATCCGAATGTGTATGACCTGTGTTTCGTGCCGTCCGACGATCAGGCCAATGATCTGAACAACTACACCGACACAAGTGCTTCTGTTGTAAGGCCTTCTTCCGCAATGCTTGTTGAAAATCATCGTATGGGGGTTGAGGAAACTGGATTTGCACCCGCACCGTTCGATTTCCACATAAACAATGTGCTGAGAAACGGTCTCTCGGTCAGATTCCATGTGCCAGAGCCATCCGACATGAGCATAGAGATCTACTCGCCCGATGGCCGACTTGTGAGCATGCCGCTCGACAAACACATGTCAGCTGGCGATTTCAACATGTTCATCCCCGTGAACCTCAGGTCAGGCATCTACATCCTGAGAATTAAAATAGGTGCATCTTCGGTATTTGAAAAAATCGCCGTGGTGAGATGAAAACCGATAAGCTAACACCTTATCTTTTCATACTGCCGTTCACGCTGATTTTCATCGTATTCCTTGGCTTTCCGTTCCTATACGCCCTTTATCTGAGCTTCCATCGGGTGGTGAACCTGTCAAATGTCTTTGGAGGCCTGCAATTTGTGGGACTGAAGAATTACACGCAACTGCTTGGCGGATTTAACTTCTGGTGGTCGTTCGGGCTCACTCTGGTCTATGCGATATTGCTAATTCCGCCCAACATCATCCTTGCCATCCTGATCGCAAGGGCACTCGTGAGGGATACACGACTTAACAGGGCTTACAGGACATTGTTTTTCCTGCCGTTCGTGCTGGATGTGTTCGTCGTCGGGGTGGTGTGGACGCTGATCTACACCACCCCTTACGGGGTTTTGCCAC
>WGAI01000045.1 GCA_015489175.1 Caldifarciminota bacterium
ACGCCCTGATAAGCGCTGAGAAAAGCTGATATCTGTTCGTGGTTGGTGAAAGATGTTAAAGTACCTTTAAGGGAATAGAATGCAAAACCGAGTGTCCAGGACATCACATAGAGGTAGTAGCTGCCTATCAGAAGAGGGATCATGACACCGAGTGCGCCTATGTATTTGGAGATTGGCTTGTTCCAGAGCTTATCGAACATGCCCGGAGTGGTTCCGTGCCCGAATTTGCCCCCGTATCTTCCAATTGTCCATTCGATCCACATCAGCGGGATTCCGAGGAGTATGAATGCGAAGAAGTATGGGATCATAAATGCGCCGCCACCATTCTTGGCAGCCTGAACCGGAAAACGCAAAAAGTTGCCTAATCCGACCGCATTACCCGCAAATGCAAGAACCAAACCCACTCTGGAGGCCCAGCGCTCCCTTTTCATTATTCCTACCTCCTGAGTTTTGTTAATTTCCCAATTTAATCGATAGCGAAATGAGTGGTAAATTATTAAACAACCAGAAAATAATGTCAAACGGTTGTCTGAGTTCGGAGAATTGACCAGATACGGCGTTATTGGTTAAACAGGTAGATAAAATTTCGGCCATTTCATTGAAAAGTTGTCTGGATTTTTGATGAACTGCCATCAAACTATATAAAAGCAAGGCTCCTCCTTTTTCCATCGGTCTAAAAAATACCCTTCGTCCAGCAGAAAAATGTAAGATTACCGAAGTTTTTAAGAGATCTTATCCGTGAAACCGCTAATTGATTGATTTCAAAAGATATATGAAACTGATGATCATCAGGATGAATACAACCGATAGCATTATCAAAGGGTTCAAAAAGCAGACTATGATGGCGGCAATGGCTGTAAATCCGAGAAATGTGGATTTTTTAAAGGCAAAATAGATGGCAGAGATGATCAGGAAAAACGCCGTAAGTAACGCAGCGATAAACATTACGATTTCCATAGGTAAAAGTGTAGGGCCGGAGAGCTGAGGTATCAAATTGGAGGCATTCCGATGGACTGTTGGGAATTGGTGAGGAAGTAATTGACCGAGTTTGTTTGTCCAGAGCCGTCTGGCGAGTTTTTGGGAGCTTTTCCTGAATAAAAAAGGGCCCGGACCTAAATTTGGGGGAAGATCCGGGCCGTAATGAGCCAATTGATTTCAGTAGATGTCAGTCGAAGACCGGTTTTACGAGCTCATACAGCTCGTCGGGCACGGTTCTTATGCCTTCCTTCACGACATGCAGCGGCTGAATGACGATTTCTTCGCCTTTCAGTGCGACCATTTTTCCGAAATCGCCCTTTTCGGCGAGCTCAACGGCCTTTATGCCGAGCATCAGCGGTATGTAACGGTCACGAGGAGCGGGCGAACCTCCACGCTGGAGGTGGCCGAGCACGACATGCCGTGTTTCAAAGCCCGCTTCTTTGAGGATAGTTGCGAGCTGTTTCGCCACATCGCCGCCGAGTTTGATGTGACCGAATTCGTCGATAACCTCAGCTTCCTCGCCTGTGCTCGAGAAGAATGTGGCACCTTCAGCGACAGCTATGAGCGCATACCTTTTGCCCCGCTCATAACGGGCTTTTAGGACGCGGATTATATCATCGATATCGACTTTCTTTTCCGGGATGATTATGTAGTGTGCGCCGCCAGCCAGACCTCCGTAAAAGGTCATCCAGCCGGCATGGCGTCCCATGATCTCAACCACGATAACGCGCTCATGCGATTTCGCTGTGGTCAACAGCCTGTCGAGCGCCTCGGTTACTATCTGAATTGCCGTGTCAAATCCTATTGTGTATTCCGTGCCCTTGACATCGTGATCTATCGTTTTTGGGATGCCGACAGCTTTTAGACCCCGTTCCGCAAGCCTTGCGCATGCGCCGAGCGTGTCCTCTCCTCCGATGGCTATCAGCGCATCGAGACCGAGCTCTTTGAATCCGTTTATCGCCTTCTCGGCCACTTTCTCGCTTTTCAGAGGGTTCGTCCTTGACGATTTCAGTATTGTGCCGCCCTCACGGTAGATCTCTTCCACATCGTCGATGGTGAGAGGGCGCGTCAGCTTCTCGATGAGGCCCTTCCATCCCTTTTCGAGGCCGATTACCTCATGGCCATCTCGAACGGCTTTGTAAACAATGCCCCTTATGGCGTTGTTGAGACCGGGAGCATCACCGCCACCTGTCAGAACCCCTATCTTCATGTTATCACTCCTGTTATGCGGCTTTACCTGAAGACCCAAACAGTCTCATTTTCTTCTTGACGACCTCTTTCACCATTTCGCGGCCGGGGCCGAGGTATTTGCGGGGATCGAAGTTCTCAGGTTTCTCGGTCAACTCGCGCCTGACAGCTGCGAGGAACGCAAGCCTGAGGTCGGTGTCGATGTTGATCTTGCAGATGCCAGCCTCTATTGCCAGCTTAATCTGATCGTCCGGCACGCCCTTTGCACCAGGTAGTTTGGCACCGTATTTCGTTGCAAGTTCCACAATCTCAGGGATTACACCTGATGCACCATGCAACACAAGCGGAATTTGAACAAGGTCTGCGATGGTTTTCACGCGTTCTATGTCGAGCTTTGGCTCACCTTTGAATTTGTATGCGCCGTGAGATGTCCCGACGGCAACCGCAAGGGCATCAACATCGCTGAGTTCGACGAACCGCTTTGCATCCTCGGGATTGGTCAAAATTGCCTCTTTCTCATCCACATTTACGATATCCTCAACGCCGGCAAGTCTGCCCAGCTCGGCCTCAACGGTCACGCCGACCGCATGAGCAAGATCGACGACCTTGTTCGTTATCGCCACATTTTCATCAAACGGCTTGTCGGATGCGTCGATCATCACGGAAGTGAAGCCGCTCCTTATGGCAAGAACAATTTTGTCCCAGTGTTTTCCATGGTCGAGGTGCAGCGCCACAGGGACGCTTGCTTTCTCGGCAGCCACTTTGACCATTGCATATATGTATTCCACGCCGGCGTATTTCATGGCCCCTTCCGAAACCGCAATGATGACAGGCGATTTCTCCTCTTCCGCGGCCTCAATAATGCCCTGAAGAAACTCCATGTTATTGATGTTGAACGCACCAACGCCGTATTTCCCTTTGCGGGCATCCTCAAGGATCTCCTTCATTGTTACGAGTGGCATTTGAATCCTCCTTTCTGTCTTATCCTCATGAATTAGGCTGTATTATAGCCATCCTTCAGGGGTATGACAACTTTCCATTTTGGTGTATAGCCGACTGCCGAAAAATTTTTATGCGTCGGAAAAGCTGTGACTGAGAAGCGATTTGGGAGGTAATAAGTTCATCAGGATTCGACGGTTGTGGTGGGTGTTAGATGGCGGCGGGCGCGAAGCGCCCGCCGCCGATAGGCCTATATCTCAATTTTGGCTCCGAGAAGTTCCACAAATTTGCGTATCCATGCAGGATGTGCCGGCCATGCCTGTGCGGTAACGAGATTGCCATCCACAAGTGCGTCGGTTAGGCCGACATCGACCCATTCGGCACCTGCGTTCCTGACATCAGGCCCGACTGCCGGGTAGGAAGTGGCCTTTTTGCCTTTCAAAACACCTGCCGCTGCCAGAACGAGCGGCCCGTGACATATCGCAGCTATCGGTTTGTTCGCCTCAGCAAAGTGTTTGACTATCTCTATCACCCTGTCGTCCAAGCGGATGTATTCTGGTGCACGGCCACCAGGAAGCACAAGACCATCGTATTCCTCGGGATTGACCTTGTCGAAGTCATAGTTGATCTGGAAGTTGTGCCCTCGTTTCTCGGAATAGGTCTGATCACCCTCGAAGTCATGAACGGCGGTCCTCACGGTCTCACCGGCCTTCTTTCCAGGGCAAACTGCATGCACCTCATAACCAAGCATCTGGAGTGCCTGAAAAGGCACCATCACCTCATAGTCCTCAACATAGTCGCCTGCGAGGACGAGTATCTTTTTAGCCATAGTGCACACCTCCTTTGTTTTATAACATTTTAAGACGCAATAAATTAATTTTGACTATTCCCCAAACGATTTGCCCATTCGCCAATTACGGGGGGCGAGAAGCAACCCATCTGGACACCTGTAGAAAATATCAGCAGTGGATCCCCCAACGACTGAATTTCCTTGAAAATCTGAGAAGTATATGAGTAATGATATAAATCCGGATACGATTATGGGGAGGAAGAGGCCCTTGTTGCCCCATTTATCCAAGTTTTTCCTTTTTTCCCTTATGTAGCGGACATAGTAGTCGTAGATGTGTTTGCCGATGGCGCCGAAGATTATGCCCCGGATGACCAATGAAGGGCTTATCTTTTGTAAGAAGACAAATAACCTGCTAATTATAGATATGACCACAGACATTGTCCCTTCCTCCCCTTAATTGGTTCCCTATTTTTCGGCTAAACGGTTTTAGCTGTCAATGTGAGATTTTTATCAACGGGACTATCATCTCTTCGATGGTTATGCCGCCGTGATAGATGCCGCCGTGATAGGTCTTTTTGAATTTGGATGGATTTGACGAATAGATGAAGTATGAATAACCGATTGCGAGGGCGAGCCTGCCCGCATTTTTTTTCCTTGAAAGCCCGAATTTTTCAAGTTCCTTAATGAGCAAAGCCTCTTTACCTGCTATCCTGACCGAATCCCCAAATTTGTAGCGAAGTCCTTGAGTGAGCTCGATTCCTCCCTTGATTATCAACGGTGTATTGCCCTCAACCCATCCGTGATCGGATGTCATGAACACTACATAACCGTTTTCGACGAATTTTCTGATAATCGAGCCAATTCCGGCTTCATCGAGTATGAACCTGCACCAGTGCTTGAATGAATCGCCGTCGGCGATCATCTCTTTCAGCACATCGACTTCAAGCCGTATGTGGGACAATAGGTCGATGAAATTTACGACATAGGCCTCGAAATGCTTGTCATGGGGATGAACGGATGCCAATTCGCTGGGAGTTCTGATCTTGTAAAGCCACATGTCTGCCCATGTGTATCCTGAATCGTTGAGCAGTTCGCGCAGAAGCACATGTTCGTGTCTGTTATCGGATGTCCAGCCCGGATGTCGCCTTTCGATGTCAATCGGCAGGAGGCCCGCGAATATCCCGTTTCTGGCAAATGGGGTCGCGGTAGGCAGGAGCGCATAGTATGGCGTGTAGTCAATTCGCATACCGGATGGCAGTTCTTTCATCAGCTCGACAAACTGGTCGAGACGGAAGTTATCGAACAGGAAGAAGGCGATTTTTTTGCCGTCATCGAGATAGGGAAAGACTTTGCTCATAACACGGTGTGACATCAAGATGTTCGGATCGTGAATCATATCGGCATAGTTCCGCATTATCCATCTCGCAAATTTCAGGTTTGTTGTTCTGAGCTCGCTTCTGAGCGTCTCATCGAGGCCGAAATTCGAGGTCATTCTTGCGAATTCCAGCGCAAAACTCAGCCATCCATACGGCGACTCGTCCAGTTCTTCAAATTTTCGGTATGTCTCAACGAGCCTTTTGCCGTAAACTCTGTTCTTGATCTCCTTCGCCCGCAATCTGTTGACAAGTGCCAGAACCTGAGAGGGCTGTATTGGTTTCAGGAGGTAATCGAAGACATCCTCGGATATGGATTCCTCCATCACATCCCTGTCCGAAACCATTGTCACGAGGGCGACAGGGGTGTTGGGAGCTATCTTTTTGACCTCTCTGAACAGCGAAAGACCATCCATTTCGGGCATACGGTAATCGATCAGGATGAGGTCAAACCCTTCGCGTTTGAGGGCTTCGATTGCGTCAGTCGGCCTGTCAACGGCCTCCACCTGAACACCCTCTTTCTGAAGGAAAATTATGTGGGGCTTAAATCCCTCGATCTCGTCGTCAACCCACAGGATTTTCATCGGAGTGTTATCTGCGTTTCTGGCCGGCAAATATGGCTTTTATTTTACCCCATGAGACGGTGCCGAGCCCGTTGTAAACTTGATTCATCTCGCCCGGTGTGCCGGTTGAGACGCCGCGAAAATCGTCCGGCATGTCCCTATCCAGCGCATCCGGAATCCTCGCTATTACAGGGCTATGTATGATTATCCCCGGATTCCACAGGTTCCGCGTGTAGAACTGCCAGCTGGAGCGCGGCATTCCCCAGTTGACCATATCGACCACCGTGCCGTCAGGTGCCACTATCTCAAGCATGTCATTGTTGGGATCTATCCCCGAACCTATCTGACCATCACGCACTTCAAAGATGGGAGAATGGATTGAAGGGTAATTTGAAAGGAGTTGTTCTCTCGACTCACAGACCACAATATAACCGCCCGGTTTCACCGTGCCGCTCAGCGCATCCTCCCCGTGAGAGTTACGCAACTTCCAGCCATTCAGATTGATAACCTCTGAGCTGATGTTGCGGAGCTCAACCCATACGATACCACTTCGTGATACTTCATTTATGAGAATGGAAGGAGCCGCTCTCAACGCGGATGCTATCAAAATCACCATAAAAACCAACTTCTTCATCTTCCCAACTCCCTTCAGCCTGTTTTGCATTAGAATACATCAACTTAAGAGTGTGTGTCAAGCCAACAAATGAGGGTGTTCGAAAAATGACATTTTTTAATAAAAAATTGCCATGTGCGAGCCATGGTGGCATACCTGCCCCTCAATACCCCCTTCTCTCCTCAACCACTCCAACCTGTTTTTGATACTTTTTTATTAAATAAAGCAAGAAAATGCAAAAAAGAAAAATTATCCCCCTCGCTCAATCTCTCCAATATGTAAATGTTCCACAATATCATTCTGGCAAGCACCTCCTTTCTCGCCATGTCCTCTCGCTTTGCATAGATGTGACTCGATAACTTCGACTTTATTGTCCCCAGAACACGCATGGCCATCTTCACCTCACTCTCACACGGGCCTCCATCCACCACAGCCGGCACTATCCGTTTGCCGCTTAATCCCATTACCCCGACTACCGCGCATATCCTGA
>WGAI01000046.1 GCA_015489175.1 Caldifarciminota bacterium
AGCCGTTTAGCCTCAGGCACGGACTTGCCGCTGTAAAGGGCAACATTGGTGCCCGAAATCACATAGACCTTCTTTTTTCCGTGAGGCACAGGTGCGATGCCGAGATTGAATGTTATTTTTCTCTTCATGAAGGAGTAGGAGACCACCGAACCGAGCACCATCGCAACCCGGCCTGCTGCAAAATCGTCCTGGTGCTTGTATCCCGTGGTCAAATATGCACAGCCGTCCTGCAGAAGATCCACCATGTATTGGAGAGCGGCAACTCCTTCAGGGCTGTTGAAAGCAGGCTGCCCGTTCTCGTCAAATAGGCGTCCACCGTTTTGAAACAGCAGTGTCTCAAATGTCCAGACATTTACGACAAAAGCGTGTCCGTAAATATCCGGCGTGCCATCGCCATCCAGATCGATTGTTAGCTTTTTAGCGATTTCTTTGAACTCATCCCATGTTTCTGGCGGTTTCTCGATGCCATACTGTTTGAAAAGGTCAGCATTGTAGTAGAGAGCGAGTATGCTCTTGTTGAACGGCAATGTGACAAGGCTATCGCCCCATGTATTTTCATCTATGAAAACAGGGAACATGCTATCGACAACGGCCTGAGGTATGGGTTTGTCTTCGCCTATGTAGTTGCTGAAAGGCACGATTTTGCCGGCCTCGAGGAATTCTGATGTCCACGAACCATACACCTGAGACATAACCGGAGGCCTATGCGCTGCCACTGCCCCCATAAGTTTTTGGGATAGAGTGTTGTAATGGCCAAGATGAACAGACAGGATAGGGTCCTTATCCGGATGCTCGCGGTTGAAGTCATCGATGATCTTGTCGAGCGTTTCGCCGAGCGGCCCGCCCATTGCGTGCCAGAACATCACGCCTTCCTGCGAGGGCGAACTGCCGCAGCTTATTGATGCAAACACCAAGGCAAGAAAAACACCGAGGACAACAATTGAGACAATTTTTTTCATTTCACCCCACCTCGATGATTTTTAGAACTTTTTTATATAACTGAGTGCGTAGCGCAGGTTACTGGATTCTTCAAAGCTGTATATCTTTGAGTCGTCAGCAATATCAAGCTTAAAGTATTTGAACTTAATGCCCCCGCCATAAGTAAATCCAACCCTACGCCCCTCTCTGTCGGCGAAATAACCGCCTCTCACAAAGATCATGTCCATGAGCCCAACTTCCATTCCGACATGGTCAAATGCTTCCCACAACACATATCTGACGCCCTTCTCCTGTAAATCCCTTGTAATTCCGACGAGGACTTTGTTTACATCGGCAGTTGTAGTGACTGAGATTACTTCAGTGGGTCTGAAAGTTAAAGCCACACCGAGACGCAGTGTCCGTGGCAGAGGGTCAGTCTCGCCACTTTCGGTGTATTTCAACCCCGGGCCTATGTTGGCGAGGACGGCAGCAACGCTGAGCGTGCCAGAAGGGAATATCAGCGGCTTATACAGCACGCCGGCATCAACTGCAAAAGACATAGCAGAGCCGCCCTGACCGGGCTGGTGTGTGACCTCTCGGATGATGTTACCCGGAGCAAGGAAGCTGTAAATGAACTTGGTGCTGACGCCAACGCCTAAATTGCGCTGAACCTGATACCCGAAAGCCACATCAAGGGCGAAATCAAAAGGCCTGAATGAACCGAGATAGGTGTTGTTATCACCATAAGCATCTATCTGCCCAAGTGTCAGATAGATGATGTGTCCGCCGATCGTGGCTTTGCTGCCGGGGATCGGTTTGGCAAATCCTGCAAATTCGTAATACATATCGCTTGCCAATTTCCTGAGCCATGGGGCATGAATCATGGCGAACTCCATGCGGTCCCTGAAGAAAGCCAACCCTCCAGGGTTGTAGTAACTTGCCGTAGCGTCATCGGCTATTGCGCTGAAGGCCGCTCCCATCGCCGTGGCTTTGGCTCCGGGGAAAATTGTCAAGAATACACCTCCAGCCTGTGTCGCATTGGCCATAAGGCTGGCTGGCAAAGTTAATGTGCTCACCAACAATGAGATAATTGTGATTTTCCGCTTCATTGCCACATACCTCCTGAATATGATTTGGGTTTGAAGTTTGAGGGATTATGATAATCCCTTGGGTATCACACTTCAACCAAAGTATATGAAAGATTCATGGTTTCCGCTTTACGGAAGTTTGGCCAAGAGAATACCTCCACTGTTGACCATGCCACACGATGAATTTAATATTTCCTCTTGCACAACGAGGAGGTCATGAAATGGAAAGATTTGATGGCATTAAAGTTACATGGTTTGGCCACTCAGCATTCAAACTTCAATCTCCTAACGGCAAAGTGATTCTGATTGACCCATGGCTTTCTCATCCAAAGGCGCCCAAGGACGCCTTAAGCTCGCTTGACAGGGTCGATTTGGTTCTCGTCACTCACGGGCATGGCGATCACATAGGTGATACCGTTTCCATAGCCAGAAAATTCAACCCTATTGTGGCAGCAATCTACGAAGTCGGCAACTACCTGAGCAGCAAGGGAGTTTCAAATGTCATAGGCATGAATATAGGTGGTTCATTCGATTTTGAATACATTCGCGTAACTATGGTCGAAGCGAGTCATTCATCTACGATTATAGACGGAGGGAGGTCAATTCCGGGCGGCAATCCGGCCGGTTTTATCATCAAATTCGAGAACGGATTTGTGGTATATCACATGGGCGATACGGGACTTTTCGGAGGCCTGAAACTCATCGGTGAGTTCTACAAACCCGATCTTGTGTTGATACCGATAGGGAGTTTGTTCACACTTGGCCCTGAGAACGCTGCCTATGCGGTAAAATTGCTGGATCCAGAGTGGATAATACCCATGCATTATGAAACATTTCCGGCCCTCACGGGTAAGCCAGAAGAATTCCGCAATCAATTGGACGACAAATACAAGGACAGGCTGATTGTGCTCAATCCGGGCGAGACAGTTTCTTAAAAACAATGGATTACATTAAAATATAGCAAACCGAGTGAGGATTATGAAAGTATTAGTCATATTGAACGGAGATGTGAGCCTTGAGAATTTGAAAAGGCTTGTAGAGGAGCATGATAAGGTAATTGCTGCAGATGGTGCTGTGGCAAAAGCTCTTGGCATAGGTGTCACCCCGGATTATGTTGTGGGGGACATGGATTCAGCCGACGATGAGACATTGAAAAAGCTCGAGGAGCAAGGAACAGAGATCGTGCGCGCGGCGAGGGAGTCGGAGCTCACGGATGCCGAAATATCCGTGAGAAAGGCCCTTGAGATTGGGGCTTATGAGATCACGATGACAGGGACATCGGGTGGGCGTGTAGATCATACTTTTGCCAACTTCGGCCTCCTGATGAACCCTGAGATCTCCGTCCCAATCCATATCTGTGAGGATAACTTCGAAGCATTTGTTGTGCGTGACAAGGAGGTGTTCGACTCTGTGCCCGGCAGAACAATTTCACTCATTCCGCTCGCCATAGAAGTAAAAGACATCTGGACCGACGGCCTAAAATGGAACTACATGGGGCACTCGCTCCACATAGGAACATCAAGGGGGTTATCCAACGAGGTTGTGGCATCTCCCGTGGAGATTGCCATCGGATCTGGCGCCCTTCTGGTCATACACTATCGGGAAAAGCTGCACTGATTTGAAAATAAATTTCAGGTCATTGGCAAACATTTTAACCATGGGGAGGTGGGTTAAGTATGTTTGATGTAGAGGCACTCACAGATGACGAAATAGAGCTTGTTCGACTGCTGGATAATGGGCCGAGATGGTTCGCCGTTTACACGAGGCCATTTCATGAAAAAGTCGTTTACACCGCGTTGAAACAAAAGGGACTTGATGTTTTCCTGCCAACTCGGACACACCTGAATTACAGGCGAAAGCTGGTCGAAGTGCCCATCTTCAGAAATTACCTTTTTGTCAAAGTTGAGATGAGGTCGCCGCTTTACTATCAGGTTATGGATGCGCCTGGTGTCGTCACGATTTTGAATAAACGGGGAATACCCATCCCGGTCGAAGATGAGGAGATCAAATCGCTTCAAATCCTGGTGAACAATGCAAAAGAGGAGCTAATCCCACTCCCGTCTATCAGAAAGGGCGAGATGGTCATTGTTATCGACGGCCCGCTCAAGGGGGCCCAAGGCGTCATAACCGGTGTTGACGAAGAAAAGTTGCAGTTTGTCGTTAACCTTACACTCCTCGGCAGGTCAGTTCAGATCAAGATCGACCCTGCATGGATTAGAAAACTTTAAGTTCGGATGGTTTAAGGCTGCGTTATTCACTTCGCTTTTAGTTTTTGATGTTTATGCTTTCCCTGTTGGGAGAAATCACCCGCTAAGCTTTTGTCTCCTTCTCTTCACCCTTGTTGGATTGAGTTTGTTGACTCGATGGCGCATCGGGATTTTGGGCAATTCTCAGAAGCTCGTGCAGATTTGCCAATCTATTTTTGATTTCCTCCTGAACCTTCTCCATTTGGCTCTCTTTTGACTCGTTCAGTGTGCTCATCACATTTAGATCCGAAAGGATTTTGTCAATTCTCTCCTCGATCGCAGCTTGCCTATCCTGCTGATACTGAAAGTAAAAGTAAATTGGGAGAATAATGAGTAAAAATGTAAAAAGCATGCAGGAGAAAAACAGCCACCCTGAGAAAGGTTGTAGCACCTTGATTACTAACCACATCAACAAAAGGAAAGCTGTAGCAGCTAATATACTAAACGATATTATAAGCACCGTTTCCCACCACTTCATAGCAACTCCTCCTGTTTTGTGAATCTTTACCTTATTACCTCGAATTTTTTGACCAATTCGTCATTATTCGACCTTATATCCAGAATGTAAACTCCTATTGGCAAAAAGGATTTAATCTCTATCATTTGCCATCCGTGATTTACAGGCAATCTCGTATATTTTAACTTCCTGCCGGCGATATTCAATATGCTGATTTTGAGCTCCTCAGTATAGCCTGGGGAACAAAGATAAAAAGACAGAAGGCCAGCATGCCTATTGTATTCTATGTTTTCAATTGAGAGTTGTGGCGTGGATGTGTCATCTGTTGTTTCAGAGACGGATGGAGGGACAACCACAAATTGTGCAGGCATGGATATGAACGAATCGCCGTCTGCATGGTGAACAACCACATGCCACATGTGATCGCCGGGCTGTAAGCCATCGTAGTCCAGAACAGTATCGGAAATCCCCTCAGCGACAGGGACAGAATCTACAAAAAGCGAATAGATTGCCCCGCTCTCAAAGTAGTTCGGTTGATGCCATACAAACTCTATCGATGATGTGTGAACCGTGTCGCCGTATGATGGTCTGATCGTGTTCGGCACAGGCAACCCGATTATCCACATGCCGGATTCTCCGTCAGCCACATAAGCGAATTTTCCGTCAGAGGCTATGTCCCAGCTTGCGGAGGGGAGATGATAGTTCGCAACTTCCTGAGGATGTGATGGATCGCTTATATCCACCATATCCACATACCCCTCATAGGATGTCATCAGACGCGTTATGAGAGCGTAATTCCCTATAACAGCCACACCGGAGGCGCTCCCTGATCCGGGCATCGTGGATAGCAGGCGGGGAGCGGTCGGATCGCTGACATCGATTATGTTGAACCCATCAGGAGTAGCCACATAGGCCAGGGTATCACGCACCACCACATCGGATTTGCCATCTCCCCATATCGTCAAACTCCCAACAACCTGAGGATTTGAAGGATGAGATATGTCAATGACATAAAACATGGCAGGCTCGACGGATGTCGTAACATAAGCGAAATTTCCTGAGACGAACACGCCGGATGCGCCATTAGCTATTTGCCTGACCCTTGCGACAACACGCGGATGTTGTGGATTGCTCACATCCAACACGACAAATTTCCCGTATCCGTAGGCTACATAAGCGTAGCCGTCTCTGACCACGATCGAATTGGCGGAAAATAGGGCGTTAGAGGTGTCGAAATGACCAATTTCAACAGGATTTTCAAGATCCTGAACGGAGATAATCCTCACGCCAGAGTCGCCATCAGTCACATACGCCAGCTCACCATCCACAAAAACGCCGTTTGCAGTTCCGGGCGTGTCGTAACTGCTTATTTTTTCGGGAAACCGAGGGTTGCTCACATCCAATATGACCAGACCGTTGTCTCCATCGGCGAGGAAAGCAATTGTATCTCTGACAAAAATATCTCTGGCCTGTCCTGCCACATCGTAATGTGCACACAATGTCGGGGTTTGTGGGTCGGATACATTGACAGCAGTGAATCCAGCTATCCAGTCGGCAATGTAAGCCCTGTCGTGCCATACCATGACATCAACAGCATTGCCATAGGTGGATGTCACGCTGATCTGAGTTGGAGAATCTGGATCGCTCACATCAAAAATGCGAAGCCCCGCATAATAATCTGCTGCGTATGCATAATTTCCTGAGACATCCACATTGTGCATTTCCCCGCCCATGCTCAAAATCCCTGTTCTGTGCGGGTTGGCAGGATCACTGATGTCATAGACCGAAAGTGCCGTCATAGAGCCAGCCATATCGACTATGTATGCGTAGTTGCCTGAGAGAGCTATCCCCAGAGCCGTTCCGTATGTCACCACAGAGCTTACAAGCTGAGGGTTTCTCGGATCACTTATGTTGACGATACTGAACCCGCTGCTTCCGCATGCTATATAAGCGTAATCACCTCTGACAATTATTCTTTGAGGGGCATGACACAGGTTGATATATCCGATTTCAAGCGGATTTCTTGAATCACTTACATCGTATATGCTCATCCCACCAGTAAGCAAAATATATGCGTAGTTTCCTCTCACAAATATGCCCCTTGTCCAGTTGTTACGAGTGTCCACATCTGACAGTCTTTGAGGCATGGCCGGATCCGACACATCCCATATCTCCATCACACCAGCTGTGCCTGTGATGTAAAGCTTTCCATCTGCATAAAATAGGCCCCTGATAAACACAGATGTGCGTATTTTGTCGGAAATAATCGGCGGCACAGAATCGTATGAAGCCCGAAATTCTAACACGCCACTTCCTGAACTCAGGAAAACCATGCCCCTCGTGGTGTCGATGGCTATTGCAAGGGAGTATCCGAAAGGCCATGTTCCCACATCGACCATGTTCAAGGAGTCCCTATGCGGCGATAGGGGGAACGGATTGCTATTCAGCTCTCCTCCTGCCCCCATCGCAAATATCAGGCTGTATAGAAGCATAACCATAACTCCCACCTCCTTAAATGTTTAAAGGATATTACCAAAATTGTAGTTATATCAAGAAAAATTAGCTTTTATGTTGTTCCTTTTCTTCTTGGTTAGCAGTATGTTGATTTATTCCATTTTTATACTTGATAGCATAAAATTGCCATATTACAATGTGTTAGATTTCAATTGCAGGCTACAAAAGGAGGTGAGGGTTATGAAAAAAGTTATTATGTTAGTGATGCTATCAACCCTGTCGCTTGGAGCTTTGACCTACAACAACCCGGGCACCGGCGGGGTTGAGGATGGGTATCTCAGGAAAAACGAGAGAGCTGTTAACGGCTATATAGCGGAAGGGGCGTCTGATTTTGTGGGGCCAGATGGTGCTAATCTTGATTCTCTTTTCGTCACATGGGATGAAAATTACCTCTACATATTCCTGACTACAGACAACACGGCGAGCTGGGATGTAGCCTATGGATTTGGCATAGATAACACAGGAAGCAATTCAGGATACACAGGTAGTGGCGGCAATCCGAGCGATGCATGGGGACGAAAAATTGGTTTCGACAACGGCTATAATGTCGAATATGAGATTTACTTCTGGTGGGA
>WGAI01000047.1 GCA_015489175.1 Caldifarciminota bacterium
AGTGTTTCCATTCCTTGTAGGTAGGATCCGTGTGAACTTGCCCATTTCGGTAAAACCGCCGAGATGACAAGTTTCCATTCCTTGTAGGTAGGATCCGTGTCCATATAGACCCCAGCGGGGAGGATGGGGAGGAGGAGTTTCCATTCCTTGTAGGTAGGATCCGTGTATTCACCCGTTCGGGCAGGTGGGACGCCATTTTCTTCGTGTTTCCATTCCTTGTAGGTAGGATCCGTGTCCCAGTCCCAAACCGCCACTAAGGACGGGGACAAGGAAAGTTTCCATTCCTTGTAGGTAGGATCCGTGTAGTAGGGGGGCGCAGGAGTATTGGATAGGGGACATCAAGTTTCCATTCCTTGTAGGTAGGATCCGTGTCAACTTTACGAGCAAATTAGGGGCATGAAACCGATGGTTTCCATTCCTTGTAGGTAGGATCCGTGTTGGTTCCCGCAAAGACATGTGAATCTGGAGAGACATGGTTTCCATTCCTTGTAGGTAGGATCCGTGTACCGACATAAACATCAATCTTAACATCATAACAAGCGGTTTCCATTCCTTGTAGGTAGGATCCGTGTGACCTTACTGGCACTTTAGAAAGGATGGAGATCGACAGTTTCCATTCCTTGTAGGTAGGATCCGTGTGAGGATTAAGCTTGCCCAGAAAGGGATCTATACCAGGTTTCCATTCCTTGTAGGTAGGATCCGTGTGTTGAGCCGATTTTTAACAAATTGGCAAAGAAAATTGGTTTCCATTCCTTGTAGGTAGGATCCGTGTGCCTCATTAGAATTATTAAAAACATATTTTTCCCTACGTTTCCATTCCTTGTAGGTAGGATCCGTGTTGAGACATGCATTCATGTTACTGGGATTCACATCTGACGTTTCCATTCCTTGTAGGTAGGATCCGTGTACCTAAACCGTTAAAAGACATTAAAGTTATTAGCGTGTTTCCATTCCTTGTAGGTAGGATCCGTGTGATGACAATCGGAGGCATGCTTTTAGAGCAATGGCTGTTTCCATTCCTTGTAGGTAGGATCCGTGTGATGATATAGGTGGAAATATATCAATAGACGGCGTCGGAAAGTTTCCATTCCTTGTAGGTAGGATCCGTGTTAGTTGTTGATGGTAAGCGTTTGACGGGTAAAGAGTGTTTCCATTCCTTGTAGGTAGGATCCGTGTGAACTTGCCCATTTCGGTAAAACCGCCGAGATGACAAGTTTCCATTCCTTGTAGGTAGGATCCGTGTGCCTGCGATGGCGGTGGGGCGCTGGCGGAGAGGGCGGGTTTCCATTCCTTGTAGGTAGGATCCGTGTTTTCCATTCGCGATCGACCGGATCCTGACTCATTTTAGTTTCCATTCCTTGTAGGTAGGATCCGTGTACATATAACCCTTCTCCCCCAACGCACCTCTCAAAACTCAGTTTTCAAAGAACCGTTAATCACGGGACACAATGTAAAGCATAACGCCCTGCCATGTCAAGACCTGTGCCTCATTCCCAAATGTCGTCGATCCCCGGGGGTTTTTGCACTACTGGACATCGACGACATCGCTCACAGCGGGGCGGGGGAGTGGAGATGTCCAAGAACGGCTCATCTCACAAGATCATCGCGTGGAAATCTCTTTTTTAAGGCAAAAGGCGGAGGGTGTTTAACTGAATTAAAAAAACAAAAGGAGGTGAAAAAATGTTTTGTGATGTCATAAGTTTGTTGGGGCTGTTAGTCGCAATTTTGAACTTGTGGCTAACAGTAAAACGGGACATGTAACCCCCAATCGGGGAGCCGCAAATGCGGCTCCCCGCCACATTTCAGAAAATTCAGGTTGGAGTAGAGGAGGGTTTGAGCAGGATTGAGGTTACTGCCCGTCGTTACCTGCCATTTCACGGCTGACTTCAGTTTTGCAACAGGTGGTTGGCGACGGAGCTGGCGAATCCGAGCGTCATCAGGGTGGTGGACATGCCCTCTCCGTATCTTCCCATAAGGTATCTTATGTTAACTAAAAAGGGAAACAGAAACCAAATCTCCACAAAAATCAATACAAATGTCACAAATATCAATTCCGTTTCGTAATCTGGTTTAGGTTGCGCATGTGCTCTTATGCAGTGCATGTCACAAAATTTCAATTCATTGCGGCATTACCCTGAGACGCGATGAACCGAAAAATCAGGGAATTTGCCTGACTGGTTAGCTCTTCACAAACCGATACCTGCGACCGCCACGCTTCATGCGCCGTTGGTCGTCCCGCTTATAACCCGTTTATAATTTGATTACCAGTGTGTTATACATTCCCTCTGATATGTCGAGTTGATTGTCGGCGCTTTTTGAATTTTTCAAATCCGCAACCCATTGCATTTCAAGAAGTTTAACATTAAGGGGGCTGTGAACGATAAGTTATTGACAGCAAACATATTACATCTACGAGCAAATTCGGCGTATTGTTTGGTTAAAAAGGGACTTTCGGTTAAAATTCCCGACATGGAAAAGCGCATAGTTGACATATACGCAGGAAAGAGGACATTGAAGGCCTTGCTGTTCCCGAAGTTTGACGAATACGGCGACAGGCCGGCATTATCATTCTACGATTCGGAGCCGATAACTTACGCTGAGCTAAAGGAAAAAGTGATGGCCCTATCTCGAATGCTTGAGGAGCGTGGCATCACAAAAGGCGATCGTGTGGCGATCATCGGTGAAAACTCACCAAATTGGGGCATAACCTATCTTGCGATAACGACGATGGGAGCTGTTGCCGTCCCGATACTCCCCGATTTCCATGCCGAGGACATAGCTCACATAATACGGCATTCCGGAGCGCGCATGATATTTGCGACGCGCCGCCAGATGGAGAAACTTGCGGAGGTCGATATATCGTCTGCCGAATGTGTCATATCCCTCGATGATTTTGAGCCTGAGGTATATCCGATAAGGACATCCACCATATCGAGGCTCTGGAATCAGGCGATGGAGGTCATCCGCAGCCTTCCGTCGAGAGTGGGACTGGTGAGCACAGAGCCAAACGAAAGTGACCTTGCGGCAATAGTTTACACATCTGGGACGACCGGCCACTCAAAAGGCGTGATGTTAACCCACTACAACATCGCATCGAATATAATCCAGATAGACCATTTCTTCGATGTGACACCTGCGGATCGAATCCTATCGATATTACCGATATCACATTCGTATGAAAACACTTTGGGGTTTTTGTATGTGATTTACAAAGGTGCGCCGATCTATTACCTTGGTAAGAAGCCAACGCCCCGCATGCTCGGCATAGCGTGTCAGAGAGTCAGGCCGACCGTTATGGCGTCCGTGCCGCTCATAATCGAGAAGATTTACAAGAAGCAGGTTGTGCCGTTGCTGAACAAGAATTTGCTGATGAAGGCCATGAGCAGTTTGCCACTCACCAGAAAGCTCATCATGAAGAAGATAGGGAAAAAGCTTGTTGATTTCTTCGGGGGTGAGCTCAGGACGATGTCGTTCGGCGGTGCGCCATTGAGCGAGGATATCGAGCTTTTCATGAGAGAATGCGGGTTCCCTTACGCTGTAGGCTACGGAATGACGGAGGCGTCACCGGTCGTCACTGGCGCGAAAGTGGACGAGACGCGTCTCGGTTCGGTAGGTAAACCTTTGATAGACATTGACATCAAAATTGTAGATCCCGACGAGAACGGGATCGGCGAGATTTACATCAAAGGGCCGAATGTTATGAAAGGTTATTACAAGAACAAAGACCTTACGGACGAGGTGCTTACTGAGGACGGCTGGCTGAAAACCGGCGATCTCGGCTACCTTGACGAGGATAATTACCTTTATATCAAAGGCCGTTCCAAGAGCCTGATACTGGGGCCAAGCGGCGAAAACATCTTCCCTGAGACCATTGAAGAGAAACTCAATGTGCATCCTTTCGTCATAGAATCGCTTGTCCTCGAAAGGGATGGGCGGCTTGAAGCGTGGATTTACCCTGACTACGAGGCTCTTGAGGACAAATTGGAGGGCAAGTCAGAGCTTGAGCGAGAGAAGGTTATGTCCGAGATCATGAAAGCCATCTGCGATGAAGTCAATCAGAAATTGCCGGCTTACTCAAGGTTATCGCGCTGCGTCGAACATCCAGAACCATTTGAGAAGACCCCAACATTGAAGATCAAGCGGTATCTTTATTACAAAAAATGAGCTCTGATGGCAGGATAATCGTCATAACAGGGCCGACTGCATCGGGTAAGACTGAGATAGCCCGTCGTCTGCTTGACCTTTTCCCGGACTTGTTGATTTTCATCTCATGTGATTCCCGAAAAGTCTATAAATTCATGGACATAGGCACTGCGAAGCCACCTATCGAGCTGCACCCACATTATCGGCTCATAGACATTCGGATGCCCGATGAGCCTTACAGCGCTCAGGAATTTGCCATAGATGCTGAGCGCGAGATAGAGCGAGCCCTTCAGAGTGGCAAAATCCCGATAGTTATCGGTGGCACAATACTTTATTTGAAGGCTCTTTTCGAGGGCTTTTTTGAGTCCGCTCCGATAGAGCCGTCCATCCGCGATGAGCTGAAGCAGAGACTTGAGCGGGAGGGCGTAGGTGCACTTTACAGAGAGCTTCAAAAAGTCGATACGGAAACAGCCGAGAAGGTGCATCCCAACGATTGGTTCAGGATAATTCGAGCGCTTGAGGTTTACTATCAGTTTGGCAAACCCATCTCGGAGCTGCGCAGGGAGAGCCGCCGTCCGCCAAAATTCAGGCCCCTGTATTTTTTCAATGACATGCCGAGGCCGCAGCTCTACGAGCGCATCAACAGGCGAGTTGACAGGATGATCGCGCTTGGGTTTGTGGACGAGGTGAAATCGCTTATCGAGCGCGGTTATGACCTGCGGTATCCGTCGATGAACACGCTGGGGTATCGGGAGCTTTACCTGCATCTGAGCGGGAAGATGGATCTTGAGACTGCGATCAGGCTGACGAAAAAGCGGACGCGCACATTCGCCCGAAGGCAGTTCTATTTCTCACGCTCACTCAAAGGCATCAGGTATATTCCGCCTGAATTGATGCTGGAGGGCGTAGTTTCGGCGATAAGAGGAAGGTGATTAAAAAGGCGCAGCCCTTCGGGCTGCGCCTGAGCATTCCGAAAAGTCCCAAGTTATCAGAATTTAACGCCGAGCCCTATGTTTATCTGGCGCGGTGCCCTGTATCTGGCCGGATTGAGCCACATCAAGGGGTTGGAAAGTGGTGGAAGCGGATCGCCTTGCCTATATGCGCGTCCAGTAAGTGGATCGAGCCAGTATTCGTTTCTGTGATTGAACAGGTTGTAAATCAGCACCGTGAGAGACAATTTCGATTTTCCTCTCAGCGTGAAGTTTTTGGTAAATCTCAGGTCAACATGATGCCACGGCGGGCCTATCTTCGAGTTCGGTTCGCCGAAAACGCCGGACGAGTCCATAGGCGTGTATCGTCTGCCAGCCTGATACGAGACCGTGATGTTCATGTCCCAATCGTCGGGCAGCACGAACCTGCCGATGACGGGGTGATCGCCTTTCTTGATGCGCCAGCCCATGTTTAGGTAAAGCTTGTATGGGCGATCCCATTTGAGGAACCATTCCCTGAGGCCACGCTCCGTGGGCTGGAGGTAGAGGTCTTCCGCCGTTGACGCGCGCCCTTTGGACTGAGAGAGTGTGAAGTCGGCATTGGCGTAAAACCGTTTGGTCAACCGCTTTTTCAGCTCAAACTCGATGCCTGTCGAACGCGCGTAATCCGAATTGAAATACATCCAGTAATCGGGATTTGGCGGCACACCCGGCACGCGCATGGCCGTCGGGTAGTTGTAGATGTCTTTGTAGTAAGCCGTGACTTTCAGTTTGGTGTTTTCGCTCAAAAGGTGTTCAACGCCAAGCTCATAGGCCACCGTTATAGTGGGGTTGAGGTTAGGGTTGCCCACGAGCTCATACCCGGATGTGGCCCTCACGCCCAGTTTTGAATAGACATACTTGAAATCGGGCATCTGCGAGAAATGGCCATAGGAGAAGAAGAACTTATCCTTATCCGTGACCGGGTAAGCGACGCCAATTCGAGGCGACAGGTGAGCCTTCGCGCGGTAATGACCGAGCTTGAAGGTGTTGTTCAGATACTGCTCATACTCTCCCCTGACGATGTCAGGCAGGTCATAGCGGGCAAGTGCGCTCTCCACCCCTCTGTCCACATAGCTGCCAGGTATCCAGTAATCGAGCCTCATACCGAGGTTAGCCACCATGCCAGCAAAGTGCAGTCTGGTCTGGACATACATGCCTCCCCTGTCCGTGTAAGCCTTGTAGAGGTCGTGGTTGTAGCCAAGCCCGTCGGGCGAATAGAACCACGGATACTGGATGTCTATCCACTGAACCTCGCTGTATTGGTTGAGCAGGCCGAACTTGATGGTCTGCACAGCTGAGAGCTGGCTCGTATAGTCGAATTTCAGGGAATACTGCTCAGCATAATGATCATGCCAGTAAGGCGAATCTCCGACATCCCAGAATCCGTCTCCAATTCTGCCTGATATCGGGTCAAATGGCTCGATGTCCAAAATCTCCTGATACTCGCTCCAGTGTTTGCCTGCGACATCGATGTGCAGGTTGGTGAAAAACCTGCTGAGCTTGATGTCATAGTAGTTCTGCGGGTTGATGACATGGTGCCACGCAATCATCTGCTGGTTCCCGTCGCGGGTGAAGATCGGATAATGGTCGAGGATTTTGATGTATCGGTATGGAAATCCGTGTGAGAACGGGTATTCGTTTCGAGAGATGAAATAGCCCTGATTGACGCCTATGGACCTGGAGAATATGAAATACAGCTTTTTGTTGTCGCTGATTCGCCATGTGACCTTCGAGAGCGCAGACAGCGTATTTTCCTCGCGCGGCATCGTGACATTAAACACGCTCGAATAGAGGTTGTGGGTATGCGGCAGGTAGGTATCGTTCGATTTCCAGTAGATATTTGAGAAGAAAGTCCATCTGCCACCTGTCAGTTTGGCGATACCGGGCACGGGGCCGCTCAGGCTGATCTCTCCTTCCTCGGCGTCGTGCAACCTGTCTCCGCAACCCGCTGCATTCGGAAATGTATCGCAAATCTCAGGCATTGAATTGACCGAATAAATTCCTTTCTGGTATGACCCCTCTGCTCTGAATTTGCTGCCGCCCTCTTTGATCTCGATGTTTATCACGCCCGACATAGCCTGTCCGTATTCCGCATTGAAGCCGCCTGTGAGCGCTTCAAGTTCGCGAACAGCCGTCGTCGGGATGTGCATTGCGAATGCGCTACCCGATAGCGGGTCCCTGATCGGAATTCCATCGACCATGAGGAGTATCTCGTTCGAGCGGCCCCCCCTGACATGGAGGTCGGTGCCCTCGCCTGACACAGCCGCTTGTTGCGCCAGCACCTGTCTGACATCGACCGTGCCGAGCGCATTTAACTCATTCTTGCCGATGGTCTTGACCGATGACGACAGCTCTTTTTCGATGAGCGGACGCTTCCCGACGACCGTAAGCTCCGACAGCTGGATAGCTTCCTCTTGAAGGTAGAAATCGATCGTAACGCTCTCTCCGTCTTTGACTTTGACCTTCTGAGTTTGAGGCTTATAGCTCAGCATAGTGGCGGTTATCTGGTAGTTGCCCGGTGGCACATTTTTCAGCACGAAGAAGCCGCTCTCGTCTGTGCTCGTGCCGATCTTTGTCCCCTCAAGATAGACATTGGCAAAAGGAAGGCCTTTTCCGCTTCTGGCGTCATACACCACGCCCTTGATCATGCCAGAAGCAAGGAGCATTGAGGGGATTCCCCAGATGATAGTTATCAGCGTTGCAATTCTTATCCCTTTCATTTGCTTTTATTTTAATCCGCTCGCAACACAGTTAAAAGCCTGAAACCCTGACGGAATCGAAAGGGGAACACTGAGGTGTCCGAGGAGAAACATCGTTTTTTGGATAAAGATGTTGAGAGAGTAACTCCAATTTCCGAGAAGCTCATAGGTAGATTTTCGGTCATGGAACACCTCCATTTGGGTAACATTACCATTCAGTGCAGCGGTTTCATTTCGGTAACATTTTAGATGAGGGATAACGGGATGTTTACTTTTAGGCCTTTTAAAGGTAACATTAGTGGCCTTTCAAAAACCATCCAAGGAGGTATTATGTGGCGTTACATTCCACTCCTCATGTCACTCGTCGTGTCCCTTAGCGGCGAGTATCTCGTCGAAGTAAAGAATGTCCCCGCATCTGCGGTGCACCAGATGGAGCTGACCGGGAAAGTCGATGTCGTGAACTACCAGAACGGCACATTGCAGGCGATAACATACGATGGAGGCAAGACGATAGAGCAGATGGGCTTTAGCTATCGGGTGCTCAGGGACTTAGAGGTTGACCGGGCACACTGGATGTCGATCAAAGGCAAGGACGGATGGCATTCCTATGCGCAGTATCTCGCTCATTTCGACTCGCTGGCAACAGCCTATCCGAACATCACAAAGCTGGATACGATTGGCTTCACATCCGACGCAAGCCACTGGCCGATACTGTGCCTCAAGGTATCCGATAACCCTCAGGAGCAGGAGTTCGAGCCTGAGATTAGGTATGTCGGCGTGCATCACGGCAACGAGCAGGTGTCCGGTGAGGTGCTTTACCGATATGCGAGCTACCTTTTAGAGAATTACGGCACGGATCCTGAGGTCACATGGCTTGTGGACAACCGGGAGATTTACATAATCCCCGTCCTCAATCCCTATGGCTACGAACATGATACGAGACGCAACGAGAACAGCGTCGATCTGAACCGCGATTATGGTTACATGTGGGATGGCTCAGGTAGCTCCAGCGAGCCGTATTCTCAGCCCGAAACACAATACATTTACGAACATTCACAGCAGCACAACTTCACTGTCTCCCTGACCTACCACAGCGGGGCTTTCTATGTTAACTATCCATGGAACTACACGCCTGTCAGGCTGCCCGATACGCCGTTCCTCTACGAGATATCAGCTGCCTATGCGGATTCCACAGGTTACCCTCTCACGGAAGGATACGACTGGTATCAGACGAGAGGCGACTTGAACGACTATTCTTACGGCATAGATTCGGATCTGGATGTCACGATCGAGCTTTACAACCCTTACGATCCACCTGCGACTATGCTTGATTCCGTGTTCAACCTGAACCGCGGCGCAATGAACATGTGGGCGCTCAAGGGCGGTCAAGGCATCGGCGGATTTGTCATAGACTCCATCACAGGCGATACCATCAAAGAGGCCCGCATCTATGTTGAGGGCATAGACTGGCCGGTTTACACCGACAGGATCATCGGAGACTACATAAAAGTTTTGCAGCCCGGAACATACACTCTCAAAGTTGAAGCGAACGGATACGAGACGAAATATGTCTCCGACATTCAGGTTACAGATGACTCGCTCACCCATGTCGATATCTATCTAACACCCGCAAACAGCAATACTTATGCCTTCAAACCTGTCGAAGTCGTCGTCAATGCGAGCAACTATTCGAGGATAACCGTTGACACATTCCTTGTCGGCAACATGCTTGGAGCGCCGGACGGCAGGTTCTACTATCTCGGCGTCGGCGGCCATGTTGTGCTCGATATGGGCGAGCGCACGCCGGCAGTCGGACAGGTGATCGTCCATGAGGGCGATGACGGCGTGCCTGACGAGGGGTTTAGCCTCTACGGTTCCAACAACTGGCATGGGCCATGGTCGTTCATAGGTCAGGGAAACGGCACAGCGACATTCAATCTGGCGACACCTTACCGCTACCTGAAGGTCGTCGATGACGGTGACGGCAGCGAATCCGCGCCAAACTGCGGCTATGACCTCGACGCAATCGAGGTGTTCAGGGTGGAAGGCCCTTATCCCGTCGTCAGTGGATATGAGATCATCGACACCCTTGGAAACAACAACGGCCGCATGGACCCCGGCGAGAATGTCGATTTCATCACAGAGATCACAAACATCGGAAATCAGGACGCCTCAACGGTAACTGTCGAGCTTTCAACTACATCGGAATATCTCACGATTGACAACCCTCAGGCCACAATAAGCGGACTTGCCGTGAATGACACCGCCACGGTCGGATTTGGCATTGCGGTGAGTGAGAATGCTCCTCGCGGCACAGAGGCCGACATCGTTGTGACAGTCACGGATTCGGCGAGCGGTAACAGCTCAAGCTCAACAATTTCGGTCACAATCGGCGCACTGACGGCTTCCGACCCGACCGGTCCCGACAATTACGGATACATCGCCTACGATTCCGATGACGAATCCTATCCCGAATGGCCGCAATACGATTGGGTTGACGCATCATCCGGAACACGGCTGAGCCTCGGCGACGACGACATCGCAATGGTCAACCTTCCTTTCCAGTTCACATACTACGGACAGGTTTACAACACCATCAGCGTGTGTTCAAACGGGTTCATCGCCATGGGCATATCGTCCAGCAGCCCATACGGAAACGAGCAGCTCCCGAATAGCGATGGCATTATCATGGTTGCTCCGTTCTGGGACGACCTCAACCCGAGTTCAGGCGGGAATGTTTATACGCTCAACGACGCTGAGAACCACAGGTTTATAGTCGAATGGGATAATGTGCCCCATTTCGGTTCAAGCACAACGGAAACCTTCGAGGTTATCTTCTACGATCCAGCATACTACCCGACAATGACAGGCGATGGAGTGATCCTGTTCCAGTATCAGTCGGTCGGAGATGCTACCAGCTGCACAATTGGCATAGAATCGCCTTCGGAGAACGACGCACTTGCGCTGTCTTACAACGGCAACCATCCAGTCACTTTTGATGGGCCGAGAAACAATTACGCAGTCAAATTCACCACAGGTGCTACCAGAATAAGCGAAGGTGATGACAGGGCCGCCCTGCGGCCATACTTCGGCCTCAGAAACAATGTCGTCAGCGGTGCAGAAACCGTCTATTTCTCACTTCCACACTCTGGTTCCGTATCGCTCGCCATATTCGATGTCAGTGGAAGGATGGTCAAAGAGCTTTACTCAGGCCGTGCCGACGCCGGAACCCACAGCATTTCGTTCCAGCTTCCGAAATCCGGAATCTATTTCGTCAGATACACAGTTAACGGCAAAGAGATCGGCGTTAAGAAACTGGTCTCTTTGAAATAAGTCGATTAGGGGGCGGGATCTTCCGCCCCTTCACCTCGATAAGCCATGATAGCACTGATGGCTTTTCTGATTGCGCTGGCCGATACGCCGATCAGAGTTGTCTTTTTCGGTGACCTAATGATGGCCGGCATGGATGCGCTCCAGAGCGTGAAGAAGGACTCCATTTATCCCTTCAGGGGCACGTTTCCGTTGATCAAATCCGCTGACATCGCCATCGCAAATCTTGAGTGCCCGTTCGGAATGCACGGGACACGCGTCGAGGATAAGGAGTTCACATTTCTCGCCTCTCCGAAACTGCTATCTTACGCTAAATCAGCCGGTTTCGATGGCTTTGGACTCGCCAACAACCACATAATGGATTTCGGGCCAGAAGGGCTTGAGCAGACGATAACGATACTCGATTCGCTCGGCATAAAACATTGTGGGGCAGGCGGGGACATCTCGGAAGCGCGGCAGCCGATGGTGTTCCATGTCAGGGGCAAAAAGATCGCTGTTTTGGCCTACTCCAACACATTTCCGAAAAGCTATTGGGCGAATTCAAAGCGGCCGGGCACAGCGTTCGGGCGCGCAAAGTTCGTCAGGGCGGACATAGCTAAGTTGAGGGACACGGTGGACTTCATCGTTGTGTTCTTCCACTGGGGCACTGAACGGCTTGACACACCTAAAACTTACCAGAAATCGCTCGCTCACATAGCGATAGACAGTGGCGCCGACCTCGTCATCGGCTCACATCCCCATGTAGTTCAGGGATTTGAGCTCTATCACGGAAAACCAATCTTCTACTCACTCGGGAACTACGCCTTCAGGTCAGCCACAAACTCGGCCAGCGGCATGGCGTTGATGGCTGAAATCTACACAGACTCAACCGTTTACGAAATCATACCGCTTGAAGTTCGATACAGCCGTGCAAGATACAGCCCCTATCCCGACACCACTGGAAAACTTTTGCAGGAGCTGAAAGCCCTGTCTTTCAGCCCGTTCGATGTCGATGGGGATGTCGGGAGGGTCGTGGTCAAAAATTAGCGCGTCCACCCGCCTGACGGCTAACCCACAACCAATTTCGGCCTCCATTCTGCGATTTTGGAACCTTTTTGTGATTTCACGCTCAAACATACCGTAACGAAAGGAGGCTCATCATGCAGATGTTAGTCATGCTTGCTGTGATCGGGAGTATGTGGTATGAGCTCCACAATGTTGACATAACGGGCCATACCGGTAGGATAGCCATTCAGGTTTATGTGCCTACGATCCCGAGATATGTGGATGGTTCGCCTGTGGTGGTGGCCGTCAAGGGCGGGTTTGAAAAGGATAACTTCTTCAGACCGGTTGACCTCTACCCGAAGTTTGGCATCACCTATATCACATTTCTGTTTCCGGGCGGATACGATCCCGAAACACACAGATCATCGGAAGGCGTTTATGATGCGAGAGGCCCGAACTGCCTATCGGCACTCTACGATGTGCTGAGGTATGCACACGGCGACATACCAGCCGATGACGGTCGGTTTATAACTGAGCTATCGCACTTTCCGATAGACACCACTGTCATCGGCATGGCGGCGTTCTCGAACGGAGGAAATTTGACAGTGGATGTGCTTGACATCTGGGGAGATTCGCTGAGCTTTGTGGATTACCTCGTCAACTGGGAAAGCCCCACATCCAGCCAGACCATACTCACCGAACTCGGCTCTCACGACTGCGACACAACCCGAGACGGAAACGGAAACGGTTTTTACGACGATGACAGGGTAAACCCTTACTACATTTCCTATCGTGACACTGCGTGCATCATCGATTACAGTCGCATTGCATACGATTCGACTTATCCGCCTCAAGAGGGAGTTTTCCTTGATGGCAACGCAAACGGTGAGATAGATCTCGCCATGTCAGGCGGATGTGAATGGGAAGATGTCACTAACGACGGGATTTTAACGCCCGGTGAGGATTACCGACTTTCCAACTTCCACTACCGCGGGAAATACTACCTGTCCACTGAAGCCACAAAGGCTCTGCGAAATAGTCTATCAACATGGCCAGCCATACTCGCAGACACTGGTGAGGTGGACACATTCTGGTGGTGGAGAGAGGCAGTTATGCATTTCGACAACGCCGCCTCAAAGGTGCCGAACCTCGCCGTCATCCTTGTGTTCAGCAAGAACGACCATGTTCAGGTCGCTATCGATAAGCCACACATCCATCAGGCATACAGCGGATGGAGTAGGAATGGCATCTGGGTGCGGCTCAATCCTGACGAGGAATATGCCCGTTATGCAGCGCCGCCCGGCCCGCCAGGCCTGCCCGACAACGACGCAAATCACGCCCCTTCAAACTGGAACACCATCGTAAACTTGGCGATAGACGAGCGTTACAACAGCGTTATCATAACGGCGGCAGGCGTAGCTGAGCTCTGTGATAGAACTAAATTCAATGTATGGGCAAACGATCTGTCAGGTGTGCTGGCTCCGCCGAAGCCCACCCTCTACTTCAACCTTGGCGTGCACCTTGAGGAAACGCCCAAGTATCTGGTTTCAAGATTTATCTACCCGTTCGCACACAATTACGAGATGTTTGCTGAATCGCTTGCAGCTCATGGAGGCGTGCTTGCCAACCAGTTTGACTGGACTGTCATCGAAGGGCTTGAGCACTATCGGCCCGGCCTTCTCGCCGATCTCGAGGCGATGGGCCACGAGGTCACGCCTCATGCCCATGAAACGGTCTATTCACTCAGGGAAGTCAAAATTTTGCTTGATGAGGCTGGCGTCTCCACTCCACTCAACGGAAACGGCCACATGATGGGAGCTTACTGGACCAGATACATGGCAGAAAATGTCGGTGTCTATCACGCCAGTTACAACAAGATGGTCTATACAGCCACAAACATCTCGCAAAGGCTGACACCGTGGCGGCCACATGTCGATACTATGCCACGCTCTTGGCTAACACATGACCCGCACGGGCCAATCGTGTTCACAGCAAACTACGGCATAGCAGGCGATCCTGAGCATCACGACATGCTCACAATGAGCCTTTTGATAACATCCGCCGCAGCGGCGTTCGATCGCGTCAACGCAAGGAGCTGTTTCGTGTGGGGACTTCAACATACGGACACCATCCCAATTCTGATCGACAGTCTCGGCCCGATGTTTGAGCAGGTGGACACACTGGTTGGGCGCGGCATAGTCACATGGGCATCGATGGACAGCATCTATCGCGCTTATCTGGCGTGGGAAGCAGCACATCCCGGCGTCAATCCCGTAACCGACACATTCAGAGTGACGCCGCCTGACACAACGCATTACGCCGTGCCGCCCGGCTGGACGGTGTTCACCGAATGGGATGACACCACGGCGGGCATACCGGTTCTGCCGAACAATGTCGTTACATCGATCGACATAGACAAATTCGGCAAGGTGTGGATAGGGACGCATGGCGGCCTTGCCGTAACAGACGGAGCCACATGGAGATGGATAACTCCGAACAACTCATCACTGCCGGCCTGGTATGTGCGGGTGGTGAGGGCTTCTTATGACGGAATATGGGTTGGGACGGACTACGCTGGCCTTGTCAAACTCGACTTCAGGGGCAGGGTAATCGCAATCATCGACACGACAGGCGGGATTCTGCCTTCGGTTGGAGTGCACGAGGTCTATGTCGCTCACGATTCCACCGTGTGGGTCGGCATGTTTCATGGCGGCGTCGCGGTTCTCGATCACGGCACATGGGCATACTACGACACCAGCAACGGCCTGCCTGACAACGATGTGTTTGCGATAACCGAATATCGCGACACGATTTATGTCGGCACGAGTGGCGGCGGAGTGGCGAAATTTGACGGCACTGGATTTGTGACTTTGCCAACCATCGGCTCAGGCGAAATTGGTGGGAACTATGTTCATGCGCTGAAATCAACGCCTTTTGGGCTTCTTGCAGGCACATTCGGTTATGGCGTGGCACAGTTCGATGGTTCCACATGGAGCCTGATAGGACCTGACTCCATGCCCGTTGACCCTGTTAGTGCAATCTATCCCGCTGGTATCGAGTATTTTCACGATACACTCTTCGTCAGCGATTATGGCGGAAACCTGAAATTCAAGGAGCCCGGCGGATGGCATGTGATACCGGTTCCCTCCAATGGGAATGCTACGCAAAATGTCTATACTTTCGCCTTTGACACGCTCCGTAACCTTTTGTGGATCGGCACGATACGCGGGGTTAAGGTATTGAACCGTTTGAGCGCCATCGGTGAGGAAGCAGGGGAAACAGTCTCAAACGGGCCTCAGCTGGCCGTAACTTTCAGGGGTATTAGGTTTAACATACCGGATGTGGGAAACGCTGAGCTGGACATCTACGACATTTCTGGTCGGAAGGTAAAATCGTGGAGTGTCAGCGGGCGGGGTTGGCATACGCTGGCCATACCCAACGAACTCCCCTCCGGCGTTTACATCGTATCCTTGAAATACGGCTCAACAACTCTAACTGGTAAGCTTGTCAGGGTGAAATAAGGCGCCAAAGCGCCTGAGGAGTTATGGGCAACCTCTGCTTCCTGCGGGCGGCGGATTTCATCCGCCGCCCGTTTTTTATCTCATTCAATGCTTTAATGGACATTCAGCCGCCCTCTTTTGTAAGCAAGTTTTCAAATATGCAAAAAAACAAAATTGCACAACTTGACCTTCAACTTTGATAAGTCTATATTTGCCTGTGTTTCGCGCCGTAAAAACGAAACAAATTCACATCAAACACAAGGAGGTGGCATTATGGGCATTATGTCCAAACAGTTTTACAAGGCGGCCATATTTATGGCGGCTATATGGTTTCTCGGTCTGGTTGTTCTCCACGCCCAACTCGTAGGTAGTTCCCCGAAATTTGCTTCGCGCATAGATCGTGTAGAGGTTACATCTCCGGCAAAACAGGTCCCCCGTTTCATAAACTACCACGGGTTTCTGGTTTCTGCCAATGGTGATACTGTGGCGATCACCGACACGCTCCAAATGCGTTTTTCGATTTACGACACATCCAGCGGTGGTTCAGCGGCTTGGGGCCCTGTGACCCGGACGGTGCCTGTGAGAAGCGGATTTTTCAATGCGAGGATCGGGCCGGTAGATCCATCGATCTTTACAGGCAGGGAGCTCTACCTTGAAGTTGAGGTTTACTACGAGGGCAACTGGCATACCATGAGCCCAAGGCTGCCGCTCGGAACTGTCGGCTATGCAATGCGTGCGTGGATGGGCGGTGGATGGCGCGAGGAGAACAACATCTCCTACACGATGAACCGTGTCGGGATAGGGACATCGTCTCCAGGGGCTGAGCTGGATGTAATCGGCAGGCTGCACTTGGATGGCTCAGCTTTGATTGACGGCAATCTGAGAGTCAGAGATACGCTGCATGTAGTTGAAATCGATCCATTTGAGGGATGGAACGACATCCACTTCTCAGGGCCAATCAGGGTAAGGCAGATTTACGCAGATTCGATAGATCCAACGGATAACACAGGATGGATCCACTTCTCTGGGCCGATCGAGGGCGACACCGCCACATTCGGTCAGATCTTCGTCAACTGGATCGACCCCATCGGACAGAACGAGGAGATCAACTTCTCTGGCCCGATTAGGGTCAGGCAGATTTACGCTGACTCAATCGATCCGGCCTACGGCGATACCATCTACTTCTCAGGGCCGATCGTGGCACCGAACCTCAACGGAGGCGTCACTATCCCCGATACGCTCAGCATCCACCAACTTTACACCGACTGGATAGACCCAAGAAACGACACAGTCGTCCGTTTCAGCAGCTCGATACTCGTCCCAGGCCACATCAGAACCGACACCGTCTATGCAAATCAGGGCTATTTCGACATGATCGATCCGAAAAATTCAAACTACATCGAGTTTTCCGCTCCGATCAGGACATGGCAGGTG
>WGAI01000048.1 GCA_015489175.1 Caldifarciminota bacterium
CAGGACGACCGCTTAACCTGAGGATTGAGATCGAGAAAAAAATTCCGATAGGTGCAGGGCTCGGCGGTGGGAGCTCGGACGCAGCCGCAGCCCTCAAAGCGGCCATCAAGCTCTTCGACATCCAAATTGGCGAAGATGAACTGCTGGAATTAGGGATGAAAATAGGGGCGGATGTGCCGTTTTTCCTGATGGATTCACGATCCGCAATCGGCAGAGGCAAAGGTGAGCTCCTCGAACCCGTTGACCTCGCCCTGAATGCTAAGATCTCGCTCGAATGTCCGAAAGTCTCGATCTCAACAGCCTGGGCTTACAATCAGCTGTCTGCCAGAAATCTTTATGCCAGTGTTGACGACGCTGAGAGGGCCATCGAGAAAATCATAGAGGCCATAAAACACAGCGATTGGGAAGAGCTGAGGAAATGGCTGTTCAACTCCTTTGAGGAAGTCGTTTTTAAGGCGTATCCATCTGTCAGGCGTATCAAAGAGGCGCTCGTCAATAGGGGAGCAGTGGCATTGATGACAGGCAGCGGCTCATGCGTATTCGGCATATTCGGCAAGCGAAACAAGCTTGCCTGACCAGTATCTGCCCAAACGCATGATATTTGCCTTTTTCTACCCCCTGAATTGTGCAGTTGGGGTTTCAACTCATATCAATCCCACCATGTTGAACGGTTCTGTTGTTTGCTTTATTTTTGGCTGACTTACGAAGGAGGAAAGAGATGAAAATTGCGATTCCGAGCAAAACAACCGAAGGGCTATTTGCCGAGGTGGAGGAACATTTTGGCAGGGCGAAGATTTACACCTTCATAGAGATTGATAAGGACGGCGACCCTGTTGCTGTGGAAGTAGAAGAGGTAAATTTTGAGGGACATGGACCAGGTGAAATTCCATCATGGGTCAAATCGCACGGCGCCGATGTGGTTCTGACCGGCGGCATGGGTCAACGCGCAATAGAATTTTTCAACGACATGGGAATTGATGTTGTCACAGGCGTAAGCGGCACTATCAAGGATGTCATAAGGGAATTCCTGAGCGGGAAACTGCAGGGCAAAGCCGAACCCTGCCACGAAAGTCAGGAACACGCACACTGAGCGTGTCAATCCCCTATCAGCTCTACATAGCTCGACTCAGTCTCCCAAACGGTGACAGAATACAACCTGTAATTGGGCCCCTGAAGGATGTCTTTCAGCTGGTTCCAGACCCAGATAGCAATATTTTCCGCTGTCGGGTTGTCAATAAATTCGTTGAGATAGGCATGATCAAGCTTTGAGATCACAAGTCGGTTGACGACCTCCTTTATGTCCCCGAAATCCAGCACCATATCGTCCTGCCCGATGTCGCCAGTCAAAGTCACTTTCAACCGATAAGTGTGACCGTGCAATCTCTCACACTTGCCTTTGTATCTCGTAAGGTTATGAGCCGCATCGAACTTGAACTCTTTTGATATGAGAAATTTCATGTGTCAAAAATGATTTCGGTTTTCCACTTGCCGTTTTCTTCTTTAACTTTCATCTGATGGTATGTAACGGCCTTGATGTGGCTCTTTATCTCGTGTTTCTCGGGATCAAGCCTTTCGCCAACCGCTTTGCCCTCAAGCGATTTCATGTCGGAGTTGATGGTCACCTCAAAATTGCTGAAAAGGAACCCTGCCGTGTCGAAATAGAAAAGCAGGTCGGACAGCCATTCCACAAGGAGATCCTCCAGAGTTTCACCAGAAATGCGCAAAATAACCTCATCTTTGGCTTCAATCCCGTCTAAATTTCCGGAAATCTCCGAAAACATGGCTTTTGCGGCCTCCACAAAGAGGCCCTCAAGTGAATCGGCCCACACCTCCACCCCCAGATCAGCTGTGTGGTCTATAAGTTTGTAAGGCATCTCTTTCACCCCTTTATTTTGTAACACACGCCATCTACGACGACTTTAACATTTTTACCTATCGAAAGGTAAACTGCAAGTTTTTTGCTGGAATTCACAAGATCGATAAACTCATCGGAACCGTAGGACACAACTCTGGTATATGTGCATTTGTTTTCATCGTATTCCGTATCAACCCAGAAGCCGGTATCCGAATCATAGACGAAGGTTTTGTCTCCTACCTTTTTGATGTGCCTCTCCGCATAGGAAAATTCCGGTTGAGCCACCTGCTGGTTGTATCGATATTGGGCCTTTATCTGAGAACGGCGGAAGCTTTGTAATGCGTTTGAATGATGTTTTGCCCCATAGGAAAGAGCCTGTGATTGAGGTGAACCTTGTGATTGAGGTGAACCTGATGAAAGCGGAATCCATATTCCTGTCTTTGAACCTGAGCCATGAGAGGGAGGAGGTGCTGGGTGCAGGGTGTAAAACGGTTCCTGTTCCCCGACAAAAAACGATGTGTAAGGTGTTACTATACCGTATTTTTTGCCGAGGCTCTTTATCTCATCGACGACTTCCTGATCTTCGCCATGCTCATCGATGTAAGCGAGTAGGTCGGCGATGCGTCGGCGCGCCCACAGGCGGCTGACAAACCCCATATACTTGTTTGACTTTGGGAACCATACCGATTTCGTATAGGTGCGCCTCTGCCCGTCCGCATCTTTCCCGACAATCCTGATTCTGGCCTTGCCCCCGTCCTTATACCTGCCAGTCACGATCGTCTGCGTCCCGTAGTAAAGGTCGGGCATATTACGGGGATACACCTGATAGGTCTTAACCCCGTCGATGGTCAACCTGACATCGATAAGTGCTGGTGCCTGAATAGCTTGATACAGCGTAGTTATGGCTCTCTCGATATCCTCACCAGGTTCAAGATACTCAACATAACCGTTAGACATCTCGGCAATTCTGTCGAGCAATGTCGTGTTGACATCGTATCCAACACCGAAAACGAATATCTTTGCCCTTCCGAGCTTAGCCTTTATGTTCTTCGTTATGGCTCCAACATCCACAACCCCTGCGGTCGGCCTCCCATCGGTCAGAAATAGGATGTATCTCGCCCTTCTCCCCATTTTATGAACCGAAAGCTTCTTCAACGCCGTCGTTAAAGCGAGATTTATGTCGGTTGAGCCCATGGCATCGAATGATTTCCCAAACCTCTTTGCTTTCTTGATGTTAAAGGAGTTAGCGTTCACAAGGCCATCGGAACTAAACTCTTCAAGCTCGTCGTTGAAAGCTATGATATCGAACCTATCTCCCTCGTTGAGGTGATCGAGCATGAAGAACAGGCCTTCTTTCGCCTGCTCTAATTTCTCCCCTGACATGCTTCCAGAAACATCCAGCACAAAAATTATGTCCTTTGGAACAGGTTTGCTGGATGGAGGTTTTCCCGGCGAGATGTTCAACATGAAGTATCCATCGTCGTAAGGCTCTTTGTATGTAACAAGCGACATGTCGAAAGGCCTGTCCGAAACCCCGTAGTAGAGGACAAAATCACTTTCGGGCAAATAGCCCCTGTCGGAAAACCTGATCTCAACCTTCCTGTCACTTAACCATGTGGTAGATATTTTGTGAGTTGGGGAAAACACAGTTGTTATAGGTCTATCGCTCTCGACAGTGATTGAAATTCCTATCGAATCGATTCTACCATCTATGAGTGCATCTATTTTCAGAGGATACTCGAATTTGAAAAGTCCGCCTGTAACGGGCATTACATGCTCATAGCCGATGTTAACATCGACTTTTTTGCCCGGTTCTATCGGAAACACCTTCGCTCTAAAAAGGTTGTCTCCCATGTATTCGAGGAGAGCGGGATCAATCTTTCGCCTCAGATACTCCGTAAACAGTTTCCTCGCCTTCTCGCTGTCCATTATCTGGCCTTTGAGCTTTCTGCCGTTCACCACGATCGCAAAATTTGAAATTGCGGCGTCCGACGGAAGAGGGAAAATGTAGTCGCCTTCCACGGGGAAACCATGCTTGTTGTAAAAGGCTTCCATCACGCTAACCTGTGCAACATTGTTGGTTATGTTCACATTTACCCTGTGGTATGGCATGCCAAGATAAGTCGGTGCTCCATAATCGAAATCAAACTGGAAAGTCCCTTCACGGGGGATGTCCGGGATGATCACGCCGTCAGCAAAAGCGTTAACTGCCAAAATTAGGATAAGCGTTACAAACTTAATTGCAAATCTGCGCATTTTCTCACCTCCTGAGTTTATTATTTAAACCACTTTGCTTGCTGATTTCAACATTTCAGGA
>WGAI01000049.1 GCA_015489175.1 Caldifarciminota bacterium
ATTCTGACAAGAGACTGAAATAGGCCAATAATGATAGTCATTATCTCCAAATGGATTTCCTATTAAATTAGCAGGACAACATGCTTGATAAAAATTACCATTTGGAATACATGCACTATAACCTAACCATAAATAAAATTGAGTAAAGTAATCATAGATACAATAATTTGGAAAATTAGGTTTATAGCAACTTGAATATGGCTTACATTTTTCTTCTGAGTCATCCCAATAATAACCTTTAGGGCAACAATGGGGTTTTACTGGATTGCCATATTTATTAAAATGAGAGCAATACATTGGATAAGTTATACCTTGTGGGTCAACAGATGTTGGACAGCAATCATCATTTGTCAAACATTGTTGGCCGTATTGATTGCAAGTTGGTTTGCATTTTAAAACAAGATTAGGTTTAGCTTGAGTTTCATCTGTTGTACAATTGTTGAAATGGCTATTAAAAGGGAAGAACATTCCCATTACACAGATTGAACCAGGGATAATTTCACTTGAAACAACACTACAATTAAAACTTCCATTAACTTCAACAGGAAAAGTGAAATTACTCTCATTTTGATTTAAAGCATAACATTCAAAACTACCTTTAACTAAATAAGGATAATCATCGTTGCCTATCTGGTGATTTGTCGATAAAATATCCCGCACTATGAAATGGATTTACATCGAAGATGCCGGTAAGCATGTTGGTGAAGAGGTCGAGATAAGAGGATGGCTTTTCAACAAAAGGTCATCGGGCAAGATTCACTTCCTGATCGTTCGCGATGGGACCGGGTTCATGCAGGCTGTGGTTGTCAAAAGTGAGGTTTCGGATGAGGTCTTTGATCTCTACGACGAGCTGACGCAGGAGTCATCGATAATCGTTCAGGGTGTTGTCAGGGCGGACAAACGCGCTCCCGGCGGGTATGAGCTCACGGTCCGAAATATCCAGCTTGTTCACCGCGCCATAGACTATCCGATCACGAAGAAAGAGCATGGCATCGGGTTTCTGCTTCCGAGACGCCATCTCTGGCTCCGTTCGCGCAAACAGTGGGCGTTGATGCGGCTGAGGAACGAGGTTGAGCTGGCAATTGAGGATTTCTTTCAGAATGAGAAGTTTGTCCGCGTAGATGCGCCGATTTTGACGCCATCTGCCTGCGAGGGGACCACAACGCTTTTTAAAACGGATTACTTCGGTGAGCCTGCATACCTGTCGCAGTCAGGCCAGCTTTACATGGAAGCGGCTGCTATGGCTCTGGGCAAAGTGTATTGTTTCGGTCCGGCGTTCAGGGCTGAGAAATCGAAGACGCGCCGTCACCTGATGGAGTTCTGGCAAGCTGAGCCCGAGGTCGCATGGGCGACGCTCGACGACATCATGGACCTCGCCGAGAACCTGATAGCTTACATCGTCGAACGGGTGCTTGATACCAGGCAGGAGGAACTCAAGCTCTTAGAAAGGGATGTTTCAAAACTTGAAGCTGTCCAAAAGCCTTTTTACCGCATAACTTACACGGAAGCGGTTGAGATAGTCAACAGGGCTGGCCTCAAGATGGAGTGGGGTGAGGATTTCGGCGGCGATGAGGAGACGGTTTTGGCTCAGCAGTTCGATAAACCTATACTCGTCCACCGTTATCCGGCGAAGGTCAAGCCGTTTTACATGAAGCGAGATCCCGAAAACCCAGACCTTGCGCTTTGCGTCGATGTGCTTGCGCCTGAAGGATATGGCGAGATAGTCGGCGGCGGACAGCGTGAGGACGATTACGAGACACTCTACAACCGCATGGTCGAGGAAAACATGCCTATCGAGGATTACGAATGGTATCTCGATCTCAGGAAATACGGGTCAGTGCCTCACTCCGGCTTTGGAATAGGACTTGAACGCACCCTGAGATGGATTGCTGGGATACATCACATCAGGGAAGCGATACCGTTCCCGAGACTGCTTGAAAAGATTTATCCATAGTGCGGATTCGAGGTTGGAAAACGAAAAAGGGGCGGCGCTTCGCGCCGCCCCGAATTTTTATCGGTATCAAAACGCTCAGAACATGATCTGCATGAGGGTCGATATGTAGGAATCTGGCGAAAAGGTCGTGTCAGCATAGGTGGTCTTACCGTAAAACAGCTGGAATTTGAACGGTCCTTTGTAGAGGTTAAGGCCAAGCTCCATGTTTGTTACCTCATCATTTTGGACGCTCTTATCATAGTCCAGATGGCTGAATTTGAGCACGGGCTGGAAGTCCACGCCAGCGATGTCACTGATTTTGTATGCCGCTGTGACCTGGAATCCACCACCTTTGATCGTGGTTGTCGAATCCACTTTGTTGGAGCCCATCAGGTATTCGGCAATTATGCTGGCGCCCAGGAAATTGCCCGTCAGTCCGAGATTGATGTCCTGGACATCGTTATCGCCAATGTAGAAACTCGGCACAAAGGTCAAATTCCCGACTGGCAGAGGCGGTGTGACCTCCAATCTGCTCACCATCGAGTATCCCTTATCGTTTGTGGAGCCGTTGTAGATGCCAAACGCATACTTGACGAACGGCAGCTTGCCGTGGATCGAAGCGCCGATGTCTATGCCGTTGATCTGATAATTTCCGAAGAAGGTGGCAAGGGACACAAGCGAGTAGTTCGGGGTCAGAAGGTTAAATGGAGGTGTGTAGAGCTCTATGCCGAACGGGACGACCATCTTTCCATAGCTCAGGTTGAAGGCATCGGAGAACTTGATGTTCATCAACGCCCAGGTGAGGAAGTTAGAGCTGAGGTCGGTCTCGACGAACACGGAGAACATGTCGTTTATGTTGCCCATGAAATCGATGGCCACATTCTTGAAGTAGAAGTTGGACACATAGGTGCTGTCCGACAAGCTGATATCATACGCATTCCTCAGATACCCGCTGACTTTGATATTTTGTTGCGCATATACGCTGCCGCTCAATATGGCAGCAACCACCATCATCTTGATATACCTCATGACACAATCCTCCTTTTAAGGTTTAGGATTTCAAAGGGGAACACATCACGAAGGCGGTAGGCTGAATTTTGAGCTGTGATATCGAGCTCCATTTTCACGGCCAATATTTAAAAGGGACAATTTTTTGATGTCAATGCACCCTATCACCATTTGTTGCAGGTATTTAGGATAACGCATAAAATAAGGCCATGTTTGTCATAATGGTTTACGATGTCAAAGAGGAGCGTGTGGCCAGAGCGCTCAAGGTATCGAGGAAATACCTCAACTGGGTGCAAAACTCTGTTTTTGAGGGCGAACTCACGGTTTCGCAGCTTGAACGGCTTAAGGCGGAGCTGCGCGATGTGCTAAATCCCGACGAGGATTCGGTCATTTTCTACAAGTTCAGGACCCGTGCATACTTCGAGCGGGAGGTTCTGGGAATTGAGAAAGGTGGAGAGGAGGTGTTTCTGTGATTTCGCCGTTGTTTGATGGCTAAATTCGGCCTTAGCCAATAAAATATAGGCTTAAAAGGAGTTTGTGGAATGGATAAAAAGGCGTTTGGCCTGGTCCTTCACTCGCACCTCCCGTGGGTGCTATCTCATGGAGTGTGGCCGCACGGCGCAGAATGGCTGTTCGAGGCCGCTTCCGAGACATACATCCCCCTGATAAGAGTCTTTAAAAGGCTTATGTCCGAAGGGATTAAGCCCAATGTCACAGTGGGATTGACGCCTGTCCTCGTCGAACAGCTGAGCGATGACGAGTTCAAGGCCGAATTTCCGAATTATCTGGTATCCAAGGCCGAATCCGCGCGCGCTGACCTGCTCGAATTCGAGAAAGCGGGTCTGAACAACCGTGCCAAGGTCGCAAGGATGTGGATCGAGTTCTACGAGGGCGCGATGGCCTATTTCGATGAGATAAATCGGGACATCGTCAGCGAATTCAAGCAACTTCAGGACGAAGGTGCTATCGAGATCATCACATCTGCGGCAACTCACGGCTATCTGCCCTTGCTCGGTCTGGACGAAGCGGTTAGGGCTCAGGTCGAGGTCGGCGTCAGGAACTACATTCGGGTCTTCGGCAAAAAACCGATTGGTATATGGCCACCTGAGCTCGCTTACAGGCCGGCTTACCGCTGGAAAGCTCCTGTCGGAGATTATCCTGAGATCGACAGGAGGGGCGTTGAAGAGTTTTATCATGATTCCGGCATCCGATACTTCATCGTCGATAAACATCTGTTGATGGGCGGCGAGGTTATCGGCACATACCTTTCCCTGTTTGAAGGGCTTAAGGCCCTGTGGGAAAGGTCGCGCGAGGCCGCTCAGTTCCGTTCGAGAAAACTGAGCCCTCACAAACCTTATTACGCCGCATCGGGGAATTCGTCCAAGCCGGTGGCATTCTTCACCCGTGACCCTGAAACCGCCTCAAGGGTCTGGTCGCGTGATCTAGGCTATCCCGGCGATCCGGCTTATCTTGAGTTTCACAAGCGTCATTTCCCCGGTGGCCACAAATACTGGAGGGTGACGGATTCAAAACTCGACCTTGCGGACAAGGGGGAATACATACCGGAGATGGTCGAGGCGCCGCTCGAAGCGCAATCCTCCCATTTCGTGCAGCTTGTGAACGAGATCGCCGTTCGCGAAGATGGCATCGTTGTGGCACCGTTCGACACGGAGCTTTTCGGCCACTGGTGGTTTGAAGGCCCGGAATGGCTCTATCGTGTGATCAAGAAGCTTTATTCCGATAAATCCGATGTCAGGCCTGTTAAGCTCGGCGAATACCTTGACGCATTCCCGCCCGACGAGGTCGTCAATCTGCCCGAAGGCTCATGGGGCGAAGGCGGGTTCCACTGGGTGTGGCTGAACGACTGGACCAGATGGACATGGGAAAAGATTTACGAGATGGAACACAGGGTCGTCGCGCTTTTGAAGTCCGACAGGCAGATTAACCCCTTGCTGATGCAGCAGATACTCAAGCAGCTCCTGCTTCTTGAGTCTTCCGACTGGCAATTCCTCATAACAACATGGAGCGCAAGGGATTACGCTGAAAACCGGTTCTCCGAACATTACGAGGTCCTGAAAAAATTGCTTGATATGGCTGAGACTGGGCTTACAGAGGAGGATATGGCGTTCGTCAAAACCGTTGCATCGAAGGACAGGCTGTTCAACTCCATTGTGTCACCTGAATTCTGGAAACTCAAAGGTTAAATCGAATGGCGCCCTCATTTTGACGGCTGCGCACCGAAGATCAGCTTGCCGATTTCGTCGTCTTCAGGAAGAATTGGCGATACGCCTCGATTTCTCATCGAAATTCAGATCGGAGTCTGAAACTGTGTCTTTCAGGCGGTCAGTTCTTTAACTCTGAAAGTTAAATCATCAGCCCCAATTCAGGTTTTGCGTCCGTAAGCACGCCTCAAAATCTCAGGTTTTTCCACGCCGCACGGCCGATATTTGCCCGTAATTGGTAAACTCTCTGCCAATCTGATACATAGAGGATTAATGTTTTATCGTTCCTTATTCCAATGAATTCGCAGATGCATGTTAAGTCAAATGAAGGAAAGTGGATTCTCTTTCCGGTGAGCTCATAGGTAGCTTTTGTGGCATGGATGGCCTCCATTTTGGTAACATTTTAAATGAGTGATAACGGTTATTTGAGAAAGTTTGGCAAATACCTTAATATTTTTAAACCAATAATCATCGAGGTGAAGTAGAAAGCTTAACGGAGGGTTAATTATGGCTATTTTAGGAGAGGTCAAATCAATAATAGCTGATATCAGGAAGGAGATACCTGATATCAAAGCTATTACTCTGGCAAGCAAGGATGGGGTGTCAATATATAGCGATATCGGATTTGCCCTTGGAGAAGCAATAGATGAAGAGACCATCAGTGCATTGGGTGTGTTGATATACTCCACAGCGAGAAAGCTTAATACCTCATTCCAGAACGGCGATCTTGAAGGTTTGACTGTCTCAGGTTCCGCTGGATTGACCGTTGTTTACGATGTAGGTGCAGACGCAATCCTCATTCTGGTGCTTCCGAAAGAGGCGAACATCGGTCTTGTTCGAATAGTGGCTCGTCAAGCTGCTGATAAGTTAAAGAAACTTTTCTAAACAATGGCAGAGAGGGGGAGGGGCCATGGAGGATATCATCATGAAGATAGATCACATAGTTATATACGCCCTGACAAAGGGCGCATGGGACCTGCTTGAAAATGGGGCCCTGCCCATAGCCGCAACGGCGGGGAAGGAACTGTTGGCACTCATGGAACAAGAAGGGCTGAAGGTTGAGGGAGAAAGCTATGAGCAACTTTTGCAAAATCTGAACGATATTTACCAAAAAGTTGGGCTTGCTGAAGGAGTTGAGTCTCTGAACGGCGATGATATCCTGAAATTAAAAATAAATAAACCTTACGATATTAACATAATGAAGCAACTTGATGCTGAAGGGATAAAACCTTATATGTCTCCCGTTGTGCTAATTGAAATAGCAGCACTTAGAAAGATAGGCACAAAATCCATACTCAAAGATATAGAGATAGACGGCGATTCGGTAGTGATCACTTTCAAAGTGATACATTAAAATTGCTGGATGCGGGCTAAAGGTGGTCTAAATCTGCCTATAGCCCGCTTTCAGTTTTAGGTATTTAACATCCCGACAAGCGAGACTGTGTGAACTTCAATAGCCTCTGAGCGTCCGACAGGGCCGATGCCTTCGCCGGTCTTCCCTTTGATTGAGATGAGTTCGGGGCTGATGTTCAGGGCTTCCGCTATTTTGTTTCGCATTGCATCCACCGCAGGACCTATCTTTGGCTTCTGGAGCAGCACTGTCGCGTCAATGTTGAGTATCACGCAGCCGCTTTTACGGAGCAGGTCACCCGTGCGTTCCAAAAGTGTCAGGCTCGAGATGTCCCTGTATTCGGGATCTGTGTCGGGAAAAAGTTTGCCGATGTCACCGAGCCCACACGGGGCCAATAGCGAGTCTATAGTCGCATGAATAAGAGCATCTCCGTCCGAATGTCCGAGCGGCCCGAAATCAACCCCTTCGAACATTACCCCGCCGAGTATGAAAGGACGCCCCTTTACAAGGCGATGCAAATCATAGCCATGTCCGACACGGAGTGCGCTCAATGACAGCTTTTTGAACATCTCGATGTCCTCCCGATAGGTTATTTTGAAGTTGGATGGGTCACCATCAACAAGTCTGGATTTTATCCCCAGAGTCACCTCAACGAGGGTTGAATCGTCGGTTGCCGAAAACCCCCTTTCGAGCGCTATGCGGTAGGCCCTTTCTATAATGTCCCTGCGGAAGCATTGAGGAGTCTGGATCTGGAGGGCATTCCTCCTGTCTATGAGGCCTTCAACGGCTCCCTCTTTGGTCTTACGCTTCAAGGTGTCCCGAACGGGGATCGCGACCGTCGCTGCAAGATGCCCGTCTTCAATCGTCCTTATGCAGTCGATTATCGTTTTCGGTGAAACCAGCGGCCTTGCCCCGTCGTGGATCGCCAGTATCTCACCGTTTGAGGCTGTTATGCCGTTCCATACGGAATCGCTACGCTCCCTCCCGCCTGAAACGATGCGAATCCTGCCGTCTATTTTTGATATGCGATTGACCTGAGGGGCATCGACGAAATCGGATGGCACCACGACGATGATCTCATCTACTTCATCCACAACCACGAACTTGTTGACGGTGTATTCGAGAAGTGGATGGCCGAAGACATCGACGAACTGCTTTGGCTCGCCGAAACGTGTTCCTCGACCGCCTGCCACTATCACAGCCGATACTTTCACATTCCGATCAGTCGTTGACATAGAAGTAAAGGCTTCTCCTGAATTCGTTATCGAGATATACCTGCGCCTCCCACTCTCCCCTCTCAGATACCTGCGAGAGATGGATCATGAAATAGGTCACCTTCAAGCCATCTCCACTGGTCATGATCGAATCCTGAACGAATATGCTGCCGGACGGTTTGAGCCACACAACATTGACCTGATGGTATTCTCTGTAATTGTCCCACAAAATCCACAGGTAAACATCGCCTCCGGGATAAAACTCATCTGTTATTCCAATCGGGAATCCATCATCGTTGATGCCAGAGGCAAGCACAGATTCGACGATGTAAGGGCCTTCTATCTCGCCGGTGCCAGAACTGTGGATCGGAATCTCACAGGCCGAGAACAGGAAAATGGCGGATACGAGAACTAATAGCTTTTTCCACATAACTTACCTCCTTTTTCGATTAACCAGCCGAATATTATAACCAAAATTAGTTTTGAAACCGTCGGGGTCAGATCTCGAAAAGGGATTCGAGCGGCACCTCGATGCGCTGTTTGCCCACCTTCAAAACTGCCGTTTTGCCTTTCAGTTCGATCAGTTCACCCGTGAACCCCAGCGGCTTAACCCGATACTGCTGCCCGATTACAGGGTTGACCGCTTTCCGTTTGTAAAGGTCAACGAAATCCTCCGATTTCCTCTTGAGTTCATCCCGTGTAGCGCGCGCCTCCTTGAGTTTGTCCTCAAGTCGCCTCTGTTGTTTAAGCTCCTTACGAAGCTGTTTGATCATCTCCTCGACTTCACCTCTCGCCTCCTCGACAATTCTCTTAGCTTTGAGCCGTGCCTCCCGCGTCATTTTCTCCTTTTCGCGCCTGAATTTCTCCTCTAACTCGTTAACCTCTGCAAGTTTCTTTTCGAGGATGGATTCCTTCTCCCTCAATTTCCGTGTGAGTTCCCGCAGCTCCTGCTCAAGCCCCGAAAGAACGCCCTCAGCCTCAGTGACGATCTCATCGGGGATCCCGACGCGGCGCGCTATGTCGAGCGCATAGCTGGAGCCGATCTCGCCTATCTTCAACCTGTAAGTGGGCTTTTTCGTGACGGGATCGAATATCACCGTTGCGTTGACCATGCCGCTTTCCCGTTCCACCATGAGCTTGAGCGGGGTCAGATGCGTGTTGGCGATGACAAGATGGCCTCTGTGCTGCAGGTATCTGAGGATGGCGAACGCCAGTGCGGCGCCCTCGTTTGGGTCGGTCGATGCGATAAACTCGTCGAGCAATACCAATGCCGTGTCGCCGTCGAACTCAATGACATCCTTGAGCTCGTGCAGGATGGCTGTGAAGCTTGACTCGCCCTGCTCGATGTCCTGGATGTCCTCAAATCCAACCGCAAATATCTCGGATGGCAGAAAAATGTCGGCTTCGGCTGCGGTGACCGGTATCCCCATTCCTGCCATCATGGTCAGGAGGCCGACAGTTTTGAGAATCACGGTTTTGCCACCGGCGTTTGGGCCGGAAATGAGTAGGACGGACGGATCCGGGCCGACCTGAAGGTCGAGCGGGACGACATTTTCGTAGCCTTTGGCCTGAATTAACAGCGGATGGCGTGCGGCTTTGAGGGAGATGCGCTTTTCCCTGTTCACTTTCGGCACGATGCCGCCGTAGTCGAGGCCAAAAGAGGCCTTTGCGTATATGAGTTCCAGCTTGCCGATCGCTTCCCACAGCGCTTTGATAGTGTCGCTCATGCTGTGTGCGTGAGCTGTGAGGTCGCGCACAATACGCTCGGCTTCCTCGCGCTCGCTTTCCTCGATCCTGACAAGCCGGTTCTGTGCCTCGATGGATTCAAACGGCTCAACATAGATCGTTTCTTCAGTCTTTGAAAAGCCGTGAACGACGCCTCTCGGTTTCACATGCGAATAGAACGGGAGGACAAACCTGCCGTTGCGTATGGTTATAAGCCTATCGCGCAGAAGCCCATCGCGGTAATACTTTTCCATCAGTGCATTCATCAACCTGACGACTTCCTGGCGGCTCCTGCGCTTTTCGGCCCTCAAACGGGCGAGTTCCGGCGTTGCGGTGTCCTTCACCTCGCCCTCATCGTCTATGCTGCGCCTGATTTCACGGACGAGCGGCCTCAGGAACGATGGATCGGGCATGATGAACTGTAGCTCGGTGTCCACGATCCTGTCGTAGATCTCATCGCTGACCTCGATAAACTGAGCTAACAGGTTCAACTCTTTGCCGGTGAGGTAAAGTCCAGTCCCGATGCGTTCCATAAGCTGGCCGATTTCGGGAATAGCGGCAAAGTCGAACATGGTATTTGATTGGAGCAGGCGGGTCATTTCGGCAGTTTCTCTGTAAAGCCTTTCTACTTCCTGGGGGTCAAAAATAACCCGAAGCCGGGCCAGCTGGTTCCGACCCGGCTCTGATGAGATGTATCGAGAAAGCAGGTCAAGGAGGGCAGGTAATTCGAGCCTCCTTGCGGAGTTCCTCATCCTTCCCTCTTCATCTTGCGCAGCAACCTGCGTCTTGCAGCGAGCAATTCCTTCTTCCGCCTTTCAGATGGTTTCTCGTAAAACTGAACCCTCTTCACATCCTGCAGGATACCATCTTTGGCAAGAACCTTTCTGAACCTTTTCATGAGGCTATCGAAGGATTCGCCCTCTCTGAGCCGAACTCCCGACATCCCATTCACCTCCTTGACTTGTTTTTTAAGTGGTTAGTTTTCAGAGCTCACCAAGCCCATTCAGAAAAATAGTTAAGGCGACGATAGCTGCGGTCTCAACTCGCAGTATCCGTCGCCCAAGTATAAATCTGTGGAATTTCCAGTTGTCCAGCATCTCAATCTCTGTATCGGTAAAGCCTCCTTCAGGACCAACAGCTATCACCGCCTTACGGCGGAGATTATAACCGAGAAGCGGCTTACCATCAAGCAAATCGGCCATATATCGCCCGTCGTAATCGGCAAAATGTTCAATCGCGGCATGGAGCTGCATAGGCTTATGAATTTCGGGCAAACGGGCGCGGCCGCACTGTTTCATGGCTGAGATGGCAATTCGACGCCACCTCGTGACCTTTCCCTCAAGGATGCGCGGACTCCGCTCGTAAATTATCGGAAAGATAGAATGAACCCCTATCTCGACCGCCTTTTCGATGAGAAAATCCATCCTCTGAGGTCGTGGAACTGCAACCATGAGTGCGATTTCAGCCTTCGGGTCGGTCGAATCCGCCCTTTCCTGAATGTCAACCGTCAGGCTATCTGGAGGCGTGATGCGTGCGATTTTACCGATAAACGCATTTCCCATTCCGTCAACAATTCTCACGATGTCCCTAACTCTGAGCCTCAAGACGCGGAGTGCGTGGTGCGCTTCCTCCCCTTTGATGACCACGCGCTCGTCGTCGATGAAGTTTTCAGGAGGGGTGTAAAATGTGCGAATCATCTCTGACCGCTTTGCCTTTTGAAGATCTCCTCGACTTCCTCAAGTGCATCCCTGCCCTCAAGTTTCATGATGTGGTTAAGGGCAATTACTTCGATCAAAGTGGCCGCATTCTTCTTGGGATCGACGATGATCTGAAACTTCGGGATCTTGACACCGAGTATCTCCGTGCCGCCCGCTTCAAAACCTTCGATACCCACAAAACCGTTCTTATTCCTGAGAACCTCATCGTCATTAAACCTGATAAGCTCGATATACACATCTATCGGAGATTCCGTGCGGATCGCGCGGATGCCGAACAGGTTAAAGACATCCACGAGCCCCACGCCGCGCACATGGAGCATGTTGCGAATTTCCATAGCCTCAGGCCTGACGGCGCTCAGGCCAAGCAACCTGCCCGGAGGATACTGAATGATCCTGACAATGTCGTCGGCTATAAGCGCGTGGCCCCTGTAAATGAGATCGAGGGCCGTTTCGCTCTTTCCGACGCCGCTCTTGCCGCCTATGAGCACCCCAACTCCATACACATTCAGCAGATCCGCATGCATGGTGACACTTATGGCGAGCCTGCGCCACAGGTAGTCTGACATGAAGTGTTCAAGAAGTGTGGTGGCGAGTTTGCTGGAAATTAACGGGATATCCTTCTCGTCAGCAAGTTTTATCATGAGCTCAAACGGCTTGAGCTCCTTCGCAATGATAATGGCAGGGATCTCGCTGTATTTGAAAAGCCGGGTGATTGCATCTTTCCGCTTCTCAGGATCGAGATGGTTGAGGTAACTCCATTCCGCCATCCCGATTATCTGGATCCTGTTTCTTGCAAAATGCTCCTCATAGCCGGCAAACAGAAGGCCGGGGCGACACAGTTCGTTTGTCTTTATACCCCGGCCCGTTCCGTTCTCACCGGCAATAAGTTTTAGTTGCCATACATCACCCTTCTCATTCAGAAGTTCGCGAACGGTAAGCTCTTCCGAAGGATTGGAAGGGTTGGGGCGCATAAAATCACCTTCTCGATTTCATCTTGTCTTCGTAGCGGTTGAGCTGGACTTTGATCTTGTCCTTAAGCTCATCGATGACATCAAGCGGCGATTTCCCCTGGGCTTTGGCCGTGAGCTGGCCACCTTTTACATTCAAAATCATCTCGCCGATAAATCGGCCTCTCTCCTCATCGAGGATAAATTCGCCATCTATGATATGGCTTGAATATTTTTCGAATGTGGAAAATTTCTTCTCCAGATGTTGTCGAATGCTATCAAGGATCGGCATATCCTTCACTTTGGATGTTATCCTTATGTTGAACATTCCTTACCTCCCGTTTGAAAAGTTTTTTCCTGATTTTTTTCATTTTTTCAAGTTAAAGCCATCCAAGAATGTGTGTCAAGGCAACGATGGCCAATGTGTAAAGCCCTGCAAGCAGGTCGTCAGCCATTATCCCAATGCCTCCGGGTAAATCCTGAAGCTTGTTTATTCCCAGAGGTTTAAAGATGTCAAAAATTCGGAAAACCACAAAGGCCGCAACAAGGACGGGCAAAGTTTTGGGCATGAACATGACGCCCACGAGCGCACCGACCGCCTCGTCAACGACGATAAACGGTGGATCATCATCTCCGTGAAGTTCGGCGACATAATGCGATGCCCAGAGTCCGAGAACGAGCATCGCCGGAACCGCAAAGTTCAGGAACGACCAGCTGATCGGGGCGGCGTAGTAAATGCCGAGCGCCAGCGCCGCCGTTATTGTGCCGGGCGCAATCGGGATGTAGCCCACGAACCCGACCGTTGCGATAGCTTCCATGATGTAGCGAAACATGAAATTCGGCGTGAGGCCGGCGGTTATGGCCCCGATCGCATCCCATAGAAAATCGTAATAATCCTTGCTTCGCCATGGGAGAAAGCCCTGCAATATCTCAATGGATGCGCCAAATGCCAGCGCAATGGCCAGTGTCACGAGCCGCCCTTTCAGGCTCCATTTGTAAGATGCTATCATGAAGAATGTGAAGAAGTAGAAGCCGACGAAATGCGCAAATTTATCGAAGTATGTGACTTTGTCGAAGGCTTTACCGGTCGGGACAACGGCAAGGAGCAGGAAGATAGCGCCGAAACAGTAGGCAGCGATGCGGAAATCGTCTAAGATGTTCTTTAGCCGGTTATAACGCATCTCTCAGCACTTTCGGTGCAGTAAACCAGTCGCTTTTGTCGAGCGCTCTGTATTCGATGGCTTCCGCTATGTGGTGTGGCTGGATGTTCTCGGAATTCTCAAGATCCGCTATGGTTCTGGCAACTTTCAGTATGCGATGGTAAGCGCGTGCCGAGAAGCCAAACCTCTCGATTGCAGATTTCAAAAGCATCTCGGATTCTCCTCCTATCTGACAGAATTCCTTGATTTCTCTGGCTCCCATGTGGGCGTTAAAGTATATACCCTTTCGACCTGCAAATCTTTTGAGCTGCACCTCCCGTGCGCGCTGCACACGCTGGCGTATCGATTCTGAAGGCTCGCCCGAAGTTTTCTTCCTGAGCTCCTCGTATCTCAATGCCGGAACCTCGATGTGAATGTCAATTCGGTCGAGAAGCGGCCCCGATATTTTGCTGTGGTAGCGCTGAATTTGGGCTGGCGTGCATGTGCATTCATGATATGGGTCGGTCAGGTATCCGCAGGGGCATGGGTTCATCGCTGCGACGAGCATGAACCGTGCGGGGTATGTCACCGATGTCTTGGCTCTTGAGATCGTTACGACGCCGTCTTCCAGCGGCTGTCTGAGCACTTCAAGCACATTTCGGTTGAATTCAGGCAGCTCGTCGAGGAAAAGGACGCCGTTGTGAGCGAGGCTAACCTCACCGGGGCGCGGCACAGCGCCGCCACCTATCAGCCCGGCGTCGGAGATGGTGTGATGTGGCGAACGGAACGGCCTCGTCGCCACAAGGCCTATGCCTTCGGGGATAAGTCCCGCCACTGAATGGATTTTGGTTGTCTCGAGCGCCTCGTCGAGCGTCATGCGAGGCAGGATGGTCGGAATCCTGCGCGCAAGCATGGTCTTGCCTGAGCCCGGCGGGCCGATCATGAGCACATTGTGGCCCCCGGCGGCAGCAACCTCCAGAGCCCGCTTGGCATGCTCCTGTCCCTTGACCTCGGAAAAATCCACCATATAGCTGGATGCTCGCTCGAAAATGCTTTCCCGATCCACTTTCAACGGGTCCACGACCTCATTTCCGATGAGGAAATTCACGGCCTGAAGCAGATTTTCGACGGGATACACATCGATGCCATCAACAATTGCCGCCTCTGCACCGTTGCCCGACGGCAGGATTATCCCCTTATACCCCATCCTCTTAGCTGTGAGCGCCATCGGCAGCACGCCTTTTACCCGACGCAGGCCTCCGTCGAGCGAAAGTTCGCCAACTATCAGGTGATCCGTGAGGTAGCCATCAGACGGGATGACACCGGCCGCAGCGAGCATGCCGACCGCTATCGGCAGGTCGAAAGCGGAGCCTTCCTTTCTGACATCGGCTGGAGCAAGGTTAACGGTTATCTTCTGCCTGATCGGCCCGAGCGCGGAGTTTTTCAAAGCTGACAGGACGCGCTCTTTAGATTCACGCACGGCACTATCCGGAAGCCCAACTATGGAGAAAGCCGGCACCCCCGGCGTCAGATCTATCTCTACTTCTACGATAAACCCCTCCACCCCCATGATGGAGGCCGAGATAACCCTTGCAAACACTTAAATCACCTTCTTTTATAAGATTTGCGCTCTACCGATTGCGCTACTTGTTCTCTTCGGTTTTGGATTTGTTCTCAGGAACGCCCTGGAAAAGCTTCAGGAATTCGATGGGTATCGGGAAAACGACGGTCGCTGTGTTTTCAGCTGCGATCTCGGTCAATGTCTGGAGGTATCTAAGCTGGATTGTTATCGGATTTGTTGCGAGCACCTGAGCGGCTTTTGCAAGTTTTTCGGATGCCTGAAGCTCACCCTCAGCCGATATGATCTTAGCGCGCCTCTCACGCTCCGCCTCAGCCTGCCGCGCCATTGCGCGCTGCATCTCCTGAGGCAGATCCACATGCTTGACCTCGACGGCCGTGACCTTAACGCCCCACGGATCAGTCTGCTCATCGATTATCTTCTGTAGCCTCTGGTTAAGCTTCTCACGGTGAGAAAGTAGCTCATCCAACTCCACCTCGCCGAGCACGCTCCTCAGCGTGGTTTGCGCTATCTGTGATGTGGCCATCAGGTAGTTTTGCACCTCAACGATTGCTTTGGCCGGATCCATCACGCGGAAATAGACAACAGCATTAACTTTAACGGACACATTGTCTTTTGTGATGACATCCTGAGGCGGAACATCCAGGACGATCGTCCTCAGGGAAACCTTGACCATCTTATCGATGAACGGAATGAGCAGTATCAAACCAGGCCCTTTCACACCCGCAAGCCTACCAAGACGAAAGACAACACCCCTTTCATATTCCCTCAAGACCTTTATCGCGGCACTGAGTATGATGATAGCCAACACAAGGATAACCCAGAACATTTCTCAACCTCCCTTTTGCGTTTTGAAGTGTAAAACATTTAAGTGACAAAGTCGAGCGTGTGGCTTAAGCAGGTTATGCGTCATCTATCTCGCTGTAAAGTCGGCTGAAGTATGCCTCAGCGTCGTCGGCGCTGCCGACCATAGCGATGCGCCCGTTTCTCATAATGACAATTCGGGTTCCGATGTCGTAAGCTTCTTCTCTGTCGTGTGTTACATAGATAAGTGTGAAGCCGATACGGTTCTGGAGCCTGATGATCTGGCGCCTTAACCTCAAATTTAGCTCAAAATCGAGGTTTGAGAGGGGTTCGTCCATGAGCAGGATACGAGGGTGGGATATGAGAGCCCTCGCGAGTGCAACACGCTGTTGTTGACCGCCGGACAGCCTTGTGGGTTTGACATAAGCAAATTCCTCCATACTGACGAGCGACAGCATTTCGGATATGCGGCGTTCACGCTCGGATCGCGGCACGCCCTTCGCTTTCAGCACAAATTCGAGATTGCCTTTGACCGTGAGATGCGGCCACAGGGCAAGGTCCTGAAACACCATGCCGATGTGGCGGCTTTCCGGTTGCATCAGGACTTTTCCGTCTGTCGAGGCGAGTTCGCCGTAAAGGTAAATGCTGCCTGAATAAGGCGCCATGAGTCCGGCCATCAGCCTCAAAACCGTTGTCTTGCCGCATCCGGATGGTCCCAACAGCACGACACGCTCGCCTTCATCAATGTGAAGTGTGAAGTCAACGACCGCCAACCTTTTCCCGTAACGCTTTGACACATTTTTAAGCTCGATAAAAGCCATCATTTCCTCCGCAAGATGTGGACCGCTGCCCATCCCGTACCCATCACAATGATAACTGCTGCAACCATCATCACCGAGAGCGCAGCGATGAGCTGCGGCGACCCGTTGGCCATCAAAGTGAATGTCCTGACAGTGAATGTGTCATGTCCGGGTGGATACACCATGATGGTGATGCCGAGATCGCGAAGACAGAAGATGAAGCCGACTATCCATGCGACAAGGATGCCCGGTTTAGAAAGTGGGACAACGACTTGCATGATGCGGTTCAGCCAGCTGACACCTGCCAATCTGGCCGATTCCTCCATCGACGGCGGTATCTGAACCAGCGTCGAGACTGTTATTCGGCTTGTGAGAGCAGTGTATTTCGCAAGATAGCCCATCAGAATTATGACTGGCGTGGTGTATATGAGGTCTGTAGATGGCCTGTTCCACAGGCCTATCAACCCAACCCCGATCACAGTGCCTGGAAGCGCAAACAGGAAGATACTCAGGAGATCAAGCGCTCTCCAAAGGCTAAATTCCCTTTTGTGTATGAAATAGCCTAACAGAAAACCTATCCCCACCAGCAGGGTGGCACCGATGATAGCATAGACAATGCTCCTTAAGAGGCTGTCATGCGCGATGCTTAGCGCTTCTCTGTATGCGTTCGGCGTCATTGAGCGCGTCACCAGCACAGTTAGCGGAAAAATCACCGTTGTGAATGCAAAGATGAGTATGACGATGAAGATCGGGTGCCTCCATCTTTTCAATTCGATGCGCAGGAATCCGCTGTCCGATGCGGTTTTTAGACGATATGTCCTTTCCCGAGCGAATATCCATTCCAACGAGATCAGGATGGCCGTTATGACTGCGAGCGGCACAGCGGCGGCTGTCGCGGCTCCGAAATTGTAGAAGGCAGAAAACTGGGTAAAGCTCTCGACTGGAAAGACATCGTATCTGAGAAAAGACGGCACTCCGAACTCACCCATTGCCAGAAGGAACACGAGCATAGCGGCGAGGCTTATCCCCGGCAAAATCATGGGCACCGTTATGCGCGCAAGCACAGTCGTCCATCTCGAAAACAATCGCCCAACCTCCTCAAGCTCAGGGTTTATCGTCCCAAGATACGCCATGGTCAGCAGCATGACCACGGGCATGAATGTGATTGTGAGGACGAAGGTGCTGCCTCCGAGCCCGAAATACAACTCCGATGTGATGTTCGACACAGCGCTTCCCACGAGTTTGGCGATAACCCCGTCCCTGCCGAGTATGTAGAACCATGACAACGCATTGATGTAAGGCGGGATTAGAAGCGGCAGCGTGAGGGTCACGGCAAGCGCTTTTCTGAATGGCAGATCCGTCTTAGCGAGCAATATGCCGAGCGGGATGCCGATCAAAGTCGATGAGATCGTTGTCAGCGTGGCAAGCGCGATGCTGTGTGCGAGTAGTGCCCATGTTCTGTCGGAAGACAGGAGCGAGATGTAGTAGCTCAGCGAGAGATGCCCGTCAATCCAAACACTGCGCCACAACATGTAGAGGATGGGCAGAAGTCCAGCAGCGGACAACACGGCCACAACCAACCAGAACGCTAGCCGTTTGCCCATCAATAGCCTACCCACTCCTTCAAAAATGGCTGAATTTCAACAAGTTTCTTTGCAACAGCCGGGTAATCGATCTCCATCGTTTTGATCTGACTGATGTCCTTTAATTCTGGCGGCATCTCCACGCCGGGATGCAGAGGAATTTGGGCGCAATCGGCGAAGGCGAGTTTCCGTTCCGCCTCCTTTGAAAGCAGGTAATCTATCAGTTTTTTGCCGTTTGACGGATGAGGTGCGCCTTTGATGAGCATCACGGCATTGGGGAGCAACAGACATCCGATGCCATTTTCGCCCTGATCAGGAAATACCATTTTCACAGGCTGCCCCTGTCTCATGCGGTTGACGGCGTCATCGTTGTCCACAAGGCTGAAATCGAATTCGCCTGATGCCACAAGGTCAGCGCTTTCACCGTTGCTGGTCGAGGTCTTAACGCCGTTCTCTTTCATGGCCTCCATGAACTTCTTTGCGCTGTCATCGCCCCAGAGGACGAAAAGGGCTGCTATATGGACGGTGGTAGTGCCAAACAGCGGGTTGGCAATAACGGCTTTGCCCTTCCATTGCGGATCTACGAATGCCATGATGGATGATGGCATATCATGCACTCTGGTATTCACAATCAGGACGCGTGCACGGGCGGAAAAGCCTGTCCAGTATCCCTGAGGATCCTTAAATACATCGGGTATCCCGTCAGCATTGGGCGAAATGTAAGGAGTTGTTATGCCTTTCTGCTTCAAGACCTCTGCCCTGATCGGCTCGTTTGCCCAATAGACATCGGCCTGAGGGTTGTCTTTTTCGGCGATCAGTCGGTTCATTACTCCGGTGCTTTTAGCCTCCTCGGTATCGTAGATGGCTTTGACCTTTATGCCTGTCTCACGCTCGAAATCCCTGAGTATGGGCTCCGAGAAAACCCTATCCTCTGAGACATACACGACGACCACATTTTCGCCACGCCCGCCGTAGAAACGCCAGAGCAAAAATGCACCAACCACGACGACCAGAATCAGAACCCATATCCATTTTTTCATTGGTCTGCCTCCGATGAGTCGAATTTCGCAACCTCAAGTTTGACTGTGAAACCGTCGAACTCCGTCACGGCATCCGCCTTTGTCCACAATCCAACTCCTCCTTGCATCGGGAAATGGTCATCTGTGCCTTCCAGCAGCTTCTGACCGTTGAGATAGCACTCGAACCTGTTTCCACGCTGCACGATTTTGAGAGTATGCCATTGATCGGCAGGGAGTTTCACATTTGCGGTAGCCAGCATTTTACGATGGCCGTCTTTGACATAATACATGCGGAAATTATCTTCAAGTGGATTGAACCGTGCAACATAGTAGTTGCCGTTATCCTGAACACGCCACATAATGCCTCCGCCCTGATCGATGCGGCCTGTTAGGGCTTTAAGTTTCACCTCGATCTCGCCGTCCTGAAACGGCACCGAATCCGTCCAGCACAGATTGAATGTGCCGGCTGACCTATGGTTGGGATGCGACATGGCCAACACTTTGCTGCCGTTCGGAGCGGTTGTGTCTTCAACGACCTGCCATGTCGGCAGAGGCTTGCCCGGCCCTGTGACGCCGATCACCCAGCCATGAGGCAGTTCGCCGATTGGCACATCCTCGAAATCCCATGAAAACACATCGTTCCGTTCATCAGAAAGGGAAACCTTTTGTGCGGTGTCCGGGACTGCGTTCTGCGAGGCCGCCTCCTGTTTCCCACCTTTCGATTTGCATCCCTCTGCGACCCATAAGACTGCACCCACCAGAATTACAATTGCGATTATGCGTTTAAGACCATTCATGACATCCTCCTTGAGTGCATAATTATACCTTCAAATCAAAACGGAGGTCGCAATGAGTGAGCTCAGGTCGATAGAATGGGACGGCAGATGCGCCGTGATAATCAATCAGGCTAAGTTGCCCGGCCTTTTTGAAAGGGTCAGATTATGCGGGCTCAACGAGTTCGAGGACGCCATAAAGTCGATGAAGGTGCGAGGCGCGCCACTAATCGGCATAACGGCCGCTTATGGAGTCGTTGCCCACATCAAATCGTCGGCCGTGCAGTCGTTCGATGACCTGAAGATGGAGGTGGAGCGCGCGGTTGAGGTGCTGAGGCGAACCCGTCCGACGGCCGTAAACCTGTTCAAGGCTCTGGAACGCATAAAAAACTCGCTCGAAGAAGGGCTTACAGTCGAGGAAAACATCAGGAAGTTAGAGAAGATCGCCATCGAAATCGACCGTGAAGAGGAGGAGATGTGCAGGTTGATGGGGCAAAACGGCGCAGAGGTGATAAAAAAGGCGGACGCGCGGGTTATGACCATCTGCAATACGGGATTCCTTGCAACAAGCGGCATAGGCACAGCTCTCGGCGTGATTTACACCGCAAACGAGATGGGCATGATAAAGGAAGTCTATGCGCTCGAGACGCGTCCGGTTCTTCAGGGTGCAAGGTTGACGATGTGGGAGCTAACTCAGAAAGGAATCCCGTCATACCTCATAACCGACAATGCGGCGGCAATTGTAATGGAGAGGATCGGCATCGATTACATCTTCGTTGGGGCGGATAGGATTGCTATTAACGGCGACACGGCCAACAAGATAGGCACATTCATGCTGGCGATCATAGCCAGAAGGTTCGGCGTTCCGTTCTATGTAGTAGCTCCGAGCTCAACGATCGATCCGAATTGCCCTGATGGTCAGCACATCCCGATTGAGATGCGTGACAAAGAGGAGGTTCTGAATGTGTTCGGGTGCCAGATTGCGCCACGCGATGCTAATGCGCTCAACTACGCCTTCGATGTGACGCCATCTGAGCTCATAACCGGAATAATAACCGAGAGAGGGGTTTTCAAGCCGCACGAGATCAAAAAAGCTATCTCAGATTGACGATTGCCAGCAGCGTCATCAACATGGCAAGTTTGAGCCTGTTTTGAGCATGATTGACCCTGTGCCTGTCGTCATCCGGCCTAAGCGTGAATGTTCCTGACAGCACGAGATAATCGGTTATCGCCATAAACAGCGTGTAGAGCACCGTTCCGGCTTTGAAGTTGAAAAGAGGAAGAAGTGAAAGCAGAGCAAACGCGAGCCCGAACGTCCTTGCGATCCATATCGATGCGGACGGCCCAAGAAGCGTCGGCAGCGAGCTGCGCCCTGCCGCTCTGTCGCCCTCGATGTCTTCGATGTCTTTGATGATCTCACGCGCCATGTTCAGGAAAAAGGCAAGCCCTGCTGGAAAGAGCATGTATTTGAAGCCATCGACAGACGCACCTGCGATCAAGAATGCCATCGATGTGGAGACAGAAACGGCGATGTTGCCGAGTAACGGAACGCCGCGAAGCCATAGGTCATACAGAACCACGATGAAAATGGTCACAAGAACGAGTATGAACGATAACAGGTTAAGGTTGAACGCAAGAATGATGGCTATCGAGAACAGGACGATGCTCAATTTCAAAGCGTCGTTTCTTGTCATGCGTCTTGACGGGATTGGCCTATCGGGATGTGCGATGAGATCCACTTCGGCGTCTGCCCAATCGTTCAGGACATTGCCCGCAGCACAAATCAGCGGCACAACAATTAACACCCATGTGTTCCATGAGCCGAGAATTATGAAACTGACCGCCACAACCAGCAGGGTTATCAAAACATTGAGTGGCCTTACTATCTCAAAATACACCCCGGGTTTACCTGCAAAATCCATAAAATCTCCCTTTATCAGACAAAACTGAACCGAATTACGCTGAAGTATGCCGCAAATGCTGAGACCAGAATCACCAGCAGAATTTGGAGCCATGCGTATTTTTCAGGGATGATGAGGTCCAGCCCCCACACGACGAAAAGAAGAGGCCAGCTGTTCAGGAACGCTTTGAGCTGGAACCTGTTGAGGAACCCAAGGTTGTAAGCAAGCAGATAAACGCCGACAAATATCGTTACAATACCCCAGCTTATCCTTCCTTTATGCATTTTTCTCGCCTCCTGATGCTATGAGGTAAATCCCAACGGCGATGAGTATCAGTGGCCACAACACATCCCATGTCAACCATGCGATGTAGTTGTCTAACAGGAAGATGATGCCAAGCACGACAAGGATAACACCTGCCCAAAAACGCGAATTAGAGCTCCAATCGTGCCCCACAACCCGCTGATCTTCGGGCAATTCCTGCTCTTCTCCCTCCTCCACAACAACTTGATTGCCTGAGCCTTTATGACGCGGCTCAAGTGGCATCACAAGCCATGCAACGATGTAGAACAGGAATCCGATGCCGTGTGCAAACGCCAGCAAAACCATGATAAGGCGAACAAGTGCCGGATCGACATCAAAATACTTTGCCAGCCCGGCACAAACGCCGGCTATCACTCTATCATCTCTTGCCCTGTAAAGTCGTTTGTTCTTCATGCCATTTTAGATAAGGCAATAACTGAAATAATGCAACAAAATGTCACTGTCTGCCGTTTCGTTCGTTTAAAACCTTCCATACAGGGGCAGCGAAAGCAGCGAGGTGTCACAAAAGGTATGCGGATTGGAAAGACCACAAATTTAAGAAAATTAAAATGGTTACCCCCAATCCCCAATGCAAAAAGAATTTACTTCCAGACCCCATGAGGAAGAAGATCTAACTTATTAGAGGAGGGCTGAGGCTGTTCAAAAAACGGCCTTACCCCGAATTTGACGGCCATCAGCTGGTGTAAAGGTAAAGAATAGTTACTTTTTCGCCCCACTGCGTCTTTTGAAGGTAATGGTCAGGGATAGCTTTGAAATGTGGATCGAGTGGCGAGTGTTCTTTCCTTCTTATCCCCATTGTTTCTCCCTCCTCTTTTTTATTTTACACAATTTTTCGCTATACCCCTCACATCTATGCGAAGCGAGAAGACATGGCGAGGAAGGAGGCTCTTGCCAGAATGATATTGTGGAGCATTTACATATTTAGAGAGATTGAGAAATGGGGATATTTTTTCTTTTTGCCTTTTCTTGCTTTATTTACTAAAAAGTATCAAAAACAGGCTCAAGTGATTGGAGAGAGAATGAGGTATTGAGGGGCAGGTATGCTACCATGGATCACACATGGCAATTTTTTCATTAAAAAATGTCATTTTTCTAACACCCTTTCCTCGATATTGAGCTAAAAGGGAACTCAATTTATACTCAAAACCATGTTGACCTTCGGAGAACTTATCTTAAGACTTCAACGATATTGGGCTGATCAGGGCTGCGTGATCCTGCAGCCTTACAATTCAGAGGTTGGAGCAGGGACATTCAACCCAGCGACCTTTTTGCGTGTTCTTGGTCCCCTGCCCTGGAAAGCTGCCTATGTAGAGCCTTCAAGACGGCCGAAAGACGGGCGATACGCCGAAAACCCCAATCGCGTCCAGCAGTTCCATCAGTATCAGGTTATCCTGAAACCAGCCCCTGAAAATGTGCAGGAGATATACCTCAACTCATTGAAAGTGCTCGGTATAGACATCGAAAAGCACGATATACGGTTTGTCGAAGATGACTGGGAATCGCCGACACTCGGAGCGTGGGGGCTCGGCTGGGAGGTGTGGCTGGACGGCCTTGAGATCACACAGTTTACATATTTCCAGCAGACAGGTGGTGTGGATCTTGACCTCATTCCAGCCGAAATCACATACGGCCTCGAACGAATAGCGATGTATGTGCAGGATGTTGACTCCATTTTCGACATCGTATGGGCAGAAGGAATCACATGGGGCGACATCTACCGTCAATTTGAGTATGAGTTCTCGGTTTATAATTACGAGGAGGCCGATGTTAACTTCTACTTCGAGCTTTTCAAAAAATATGAGGAAGAAGCGCACAGGCTGTTGGACAAAGGCCTCCTGTATCCGGGATACGACTTCGTCATAAAGCAATCCCATGCCTTCAACATCTTGGACGCGCGTGGCGCGCTGTCGGTGTCAGAAAGGGCTGCCTACATTGGAAGGGTGCGTCGCACCGCAAGAAAGGCAGCGCTCCTATTTGTCAAACAATTCCGCGAGGAGGATGCACAATGAGCAACCTTAAGCTCGATTACATTCTTATGGGAGAGGATGCAATCAGGAAGTCCATCGACAGGCTGGCAATGGAAATAATTGAGCACGAAAATCTTGACGGGCTGGTTCTTGTTGGTATTATGAGGCGGGGTGTGCCGATCGCAGAACGACTCGCGCGTAAGATCAAGGAAATCACAGGCATCGATGTTGAGATCGGATCAATGGAAATAAAGTTCTACACAGATGACCTGCAACTCGTGTCCGAACGGCCTATCGTGAAGCAATTTCAGCTCCCCGAAGACATCAACGGCAAGGTTATCGTCCTCGTTGACGATGTGATATACACGGGCAAAACCACCTGGGCCGCTATTGAAAAACTGCTTGAGATGGGCGAGCCGTCGGCCATCAGACTGCTCAACCTCGTGGATCGCGGACATCGCGCACTTCCGATGTTGTCCAACTATAACGGACGGGTGATCACCACGACCGATAATCAGGTCGTAAAGGTTCAACTTAAAGAAATCGACGGGGTCGATCAGGTCCAGGTTCTGAAAAAAAAGGATTAACCCCGAATTTACAGCTCCAGAAGCTCAAGCAACCCCTTATTTTTCATGTAAGTGGATGCCGTTACAGGCACCACTTTGAGCAGGATTCTGGCGACAGTCTTGGCTATCTCCCTCGTTTCCCATTGTGCCGCTTTCTGAAGCCTCAGATCGAGGAAGTTAAACAACGACCGCATGTTTATCGTCCAATAAAACTCGGTTCTGAGACCCCATGGCAAAACCGTCCTTGCAGCCTCTTTCCTCAAACCCATGCTCCTGAGCCGCTCGTAGAGCTCGAACCCTCTTCTCACATGCTCAAATATCGATTTTTCAAGTTCTTTAAGCTCCTGCTCACTTGCCTTGAACCGCCCGCTTTTCTTTATTCCGAGAAGCTCCGGCGGGATGTGCATGAAACTGTTTAATTCTTCGAGAGACGCATCATTCTGAAGAGTGGCATCCGGCCGCGTGTATCTGAAGGAGCGTTTCAGGGGGCTGGCTATGCGATGTCTGAGTATTTGCTCTCCGACATACATCGGCACGCCGCACAGACAGAACCTAAAGACCTGTTGCTCAAACGGGGAATAGTGGCCGAGGTCTAAAAGCGTGTTAAGCAACTTACGGTCGAGTTCCTCCATTCTCCCTTTTATCCGTTGAATTTCCGCCTTTTGTGCCTCGACCTGCTCCGCCGTGACACAGCCTTTGCGTAGCTTTTTGACCATGTCCATCAGGTTCGCTTCAAGGTCGTTCAACCGTTCGACAAGCCTGCCGTATTCACCTGCGTAACCGTAGGATATGCGAGCGACGCGCGCTGGCGTAAGGTCATCGCCCAGCATTTCCTCAAGAATTACTTTGCCACCACCACGGACATGTTCGACAACCGGAAATTTGATCTCTTCCATAATCAACCTGTGGCGTTGCCAGCGTTGTGTCCTGCATTTGCGTATTTGCCCAGAACTGCAACAAACAGTTTCCACACCAGCCATACCGAGTAAGTGACGAGCAAGGTTTTCTCTTTCTTCGAGTTCCCTTTGACCGCCATTCCCACGCCGATGATGTAAACCGACCAGATGGCGAATAGGTCGAGCTGAGCCAGAAAACGCCCAATGAATGTCCTCGATACCTCATCATGCGGCAGAAATACTGCCAATGAAAAGGTTATGAAAACATTGTTTGTGAGAGCAACAAGCGAAACTTTCAGAAATTGCGCTATCACCGTGATCACGGACGAGTAAACGACCACTTGAAACATGTCCATGTAACTCAGCTCGGCGTCGGCAAGCGGAGCAAAGATATAGTAAACAAGCGCTTCAAGGAAGAGCATCAGCGGGAAGGCAATAAGCCCGGTTATGAACGCCCGAACATAGAAAAATGTGATGTTCATCTGTGGCATATTCTCCATGTGAGCCGCTTCCGCCTGAAATAGCTTCATGTAGATGGGCGCAGCAGCCAGCGAGATGAAGGTGCTGAATACCATGAGCACCACCAGCATGAGCCATGGAGACCTGAGATCCTTTTCTTTCAAATGCTCAAAAGTCTTTTGTGGCGAATAGATTATGTCCACACCTGCCTTTAGATATTCAGTAATAGCGTTCATGCCATCCTCCATGTTTGGGTTTGCCATGCAAGGTAAACTAAAAGATGGCGAGTTTCAAGGGATGCCGTTCGCAATTCCACACAACTTGCAGAGCCTCCAGCTGATAGCGGATCCATGCAGTTTTCTACCTGCTCACAAGCGGGCAAGGCTGCGCAGCTTAGATTATGGGCTCAAAGTTGCCAGCGAACTTGAGCAATTGCGCGGATGCTATTAAAATTTTAATTGTTATAATGCAAATTTGTGCAAGGAGGCTAAGAAATGGTATGGCTCACAGGGTTCAGGCGTGAGGGCGAGACTGAGATCTACACATTTACCGACGGCACGACGGTCAGGTTCAATGTAGCTACATCCAAGACTGTTGTGAAGCGCGGAGGTGAAAAGGTCTGGGAGGGGGATCTTGCGAAAGACAGAGATCTTGTTGAATTCAGGCGCATGTTCGACGATGTGATCAAGACGATTTACATGCAATTTGAAAATCCTGAGGCGACAGGCTTTCGCAAAGCAGTTGGTAGAGTGGTAAAAAGCTTTGTAGCCATGTTGCTTAAAGGGTGTGATTGTGGAGGAGAAGCATCCTGAGGTTATGTGCGGCCGCCCTTAAGGGCGGCCGCACCCGAAATTATTTCAGTCCAAGCAATTTCTCGTAAACCTCCAGCCTTTCGGCGTAGAGCGGGAACTCCTGCACCAGCTCCTGGACCTCGCCCCTGACCTCTTTCAAAACCGACTCGTCGTCAGGCGCTTTCAGCACTTTTGAGATCATGGCGGCTATCTTCTTCATCTCCGCCTCTTTCATCCCCCGTGTCGTCACGGCGGGCACACCAATCCTTATGCCGCTCGTCACCGTCGGCTTCTGCGGGTCGAAAGGAATGGTATTCTTGTTCACCGTTATGCCAGCCTTACCAAGTGCTTCCTCGGCCACTTTGCCAGTGATGCCGATCGACCTGAGATCTACAAGCATGAGATGGTTGTCCGTGCCGCCTGCAACAAGCCTGAATCCATGTTCTTTGAGCGCTTCTGCGAGCGCCTTAGCGTTCGCCACAATCTGCTTCTGATATTCGTGGAACTCAGGAGATTCGGCCTCTTTGAACGCAACAGCTTTGGCGGCAATGACATGCATGAGCGGGCCACCCTGAATGCCGGGGAAGATTGCCTTGTCGATTTTCTTAGCGAACTCCTTGCGCGTCAAAATCATGCCGCCGCGTGGGCCTCTCAGCGTCTTGTGGGTGGTTGTGGTGACAAATTCCGCATACTCAACAGGATTTGGATGAAGCCCAGCCACAACAAGGCCAGCTATGTGCGCTATGTCGGCCATGAGGTAGGCGCCGACCTCGTCCGCTATCTCTCTGAATTTCCAGAACTCGATCGTGCGCGGATAGGCAGAGTAGCCCGTGACTATCACGCGCGGCTTGTGTTCCCTCGCCAGTCTTGCAACAAGGTCGAAATCGATGGTCTCAGTCTCAGGATTGACTCCGTAATGCACGACATTGTAGAGTTTGCCTGAGAACGAGACCGGACTGCCGTGAGATAGATGGCCGCCATGAGACAGCTCCATCGACAGTATAGTCTCGCCGGGCTTCATCACAGCGAAGTAAACGGCCATATTGGCCTGCGAACCGGAATGAGGCTGGACATTCGCATGTTCCGCTCCGAAAAGCTTTTTCGCCCTTTCGCGGGCAAGGTTTTCAGCGATGTCAACGACCTCGCAGCCGCCGTAATACCGCTTTCCGGGATAGCCCTCAGCATACTTGTTGGTTAGCGTCGAACCGAGCGCCTCGAGAACGGCATCGGAAACAAAGTTTTCCGAAGCGATGAGCTCAAGTCCATCCGCTTCGCGCTTCGTTTCCCTGTATAGCACTTCAAATATCTCAGGATCAACTTCTTTCAATTTTTCAACGAACACTTCACAGCCTCCTTTTTGTGTAAGTTTACTTCTAAAGCGAAATTTTATTGGCTTTCAAGTAGTTCGATGCTCCTTGCAAGGGCATCGACCACGAATTCCACATCGGAATTTTTCATCGACGGATAGAGCGGCAATGTGAGCTCACGCCGCCCAAACGCCTCGGTCAAAGGCAGTTCCTGCTCGCCAAATACATCCCTAAAATAGGTAAATCTGTGAACAGGGCGGTAATGCACGCTTGTCTGAACCCCGTATTTCGCCATCTCAATGGCTACGGCATTACGGTCAATATCTTCCCCCAGAACAATCGGCATAATGTAGTGGGATGTGGTCTCCGACGGCTCAAATGGGGCATCGACTGCGCCCTCAAGCCTGCGTTTCAGAAGTTCCCTGTAAACTCCGACGAGTTCCCTGCGGCGCTGGTTGTTTCGAGGCAGCTTCTTGAGCTGCACAAGGCCAAGTGCGGCATGAAGTTCGCTCATCCGATAGTTAAATCCCGGAAATTTGATGTCGTAGTTGGCCGGCGGCCCGACAGATGAAAACCTGTCCCACGAAAGCGATGTCATGCCGTGAGACCTGAGCAACCTCGCCTTCTCCGCCATATCGTTGTCCGATGTCGTGACCATGCCGCCTTCACCAACCGCAAGGCTCTTGTTGGCGTAGAAACTGAATGCGGCGATATGCCCGATCGAGCCCGCTTTAAGTCCATCTGCATCAGATCCATGAGCATGGGCGGCATCTTCGATCATCAAGATGTCGTTTTCGTCACAAAACTTCCTGATCTCAAGCGCATTATCGGTGTAACCAGCATAATGCAGGAAAACTACCGCTTTTGTTTTCTCGGTTACCAGTCCCTTTACCGTTGAAACCGATATGTTTGGCCTCGAAAGGGACTGGATATCAGCAAGTATCGGGCGAGCACCGACATGCAAAATCATGGAAACTGTTGCGATAAATGTGTTGGACGGGACGATGACTTCATCGCCTGGGCCTATCCCGGCAGCAAGGTAAGCTATGTGGAGGGCGGCTGAACCGCTGGAAACGGCTATGGCGTGCTTGACACCGATGAAATCGGCGAATTTCCGCTCAAATTCCTTAACTTTCGGACCTGTTGAAACCCATTTCGACTTCACAACCTCAGAAACAGCCTCCACTTCCCTGTCGTCATAATCGAGATCGAAGAGAGGAATTCTGAAAGCGCCACGCCCATTCATGAAAATAATTTTAAGGCATTGAGGCTTTACATGCAGAATATGTCCTATTTCTTTGGCCGATGTGAGTTGTGGCTTTATCTTTATTTCTCAAAACGGAGGTTAAAATGGGAGCTTTGATGCTGATCTTTGCCGTTATGGCTGCCGACACTCAAGACACTGCGAGGATCGCTGAGCTTTTCAGGTCGGCTTCAAAATGGCGGGTCGGAGAAGCCATCGGCGAGGTCGATTCCGCGAGAAAAGAGCTCATCGGCATGGGGAAAATTGCGCTCGACTACATCTTTTCACAGAAGATGGCCACAACGAGCACGCTTGAGTATCGAGCCATCAAAAGCGTGGTTAAGGGGCTGCGTCAGGATGCAAAGCTGTACATTCAGAACTGCCTGCGATCGGACAACGACACGGTGCTTGTGAACTGCCTACGGCTGATAGGTGACATCAAGGATACCGCTTTCGGCGGAGATGTGGAGCGGTTTCTGGATGAGAGTTACAGCGGTCGTGTCAGGCGAACGGCCGCCTTTGCGCTCGGTCGGCTCAAGTATCGCGATGCGTTCCCGAGACTCGCGAGGTGTGTCCACGACACATCGTTTCGCATGAGGCTTGTTGCCGTTCCAGCTGCCGCTGAGACAGGTGGGAAGGACGCTGTGCCGCTCCTCACAGATGTTGCGTTGAACGATGAGTTTTTCCTGATAAGGATGGAGGCCGCTCACGCGCTTGCAAAATCGGCACCTGACGATGGGCTGAAGGCCGCACTCGATGCCATCGACACGACCCATGACCACGATGCAAGAGTCAGGTCGCTCCAGATGGTGGATGTGTTTCTGCGGAAAAACCGCTATGGCGGAGCCTTGTTGAGGCGTGCCAGACACATCCTCATTGAGCTTTCAAACGATGATGACCCCGTAGTTCGGGGTTATGCAGTTCGGGCACTCGGTAACATCATGGACGGGAATGTGAGGACAGCGCTTTCGGTTATGCTGGCCGGTGAAGAAAACCTCTTTGTCGTATCGCAACTTGAAGAAGCGCTTGCGGATAGCTGTGACAGCAAACGGTGATCGTGACATTGATATGCCATCATTAAAATGACCATTGAAATTTTAACCCTTCACCCCTCATTTTCTAATTTACGACATCCCAAATCTCCTAATAAGCGTAACAGCTCTCTAAGCTGGTTTCGGGATTTGCTCATTCGGACAGCTATTTATGGTACGATTCACATTCTGGCAATCATGAAAGATCGTGAGATAAATTTTTTTATCCTGGCATTGGTTTCCCTCGGAGAACATGCCTGTTATCTCTTTTTGAAAATACACCGATCTTACAGAGCCAAATGGGATTGTTCAAATCCCGACCGACAACGGCAATTCGTGAAAGACTATCCATTTTATAACATCCGATTATGACTTGACACGGGTAGGATGAAAGCGTGGAATTTCGGGAGTACCAAGAAGTTAGCGATAAACCACTGAAATACAATTAAATAGTGAGAAATCCCTTAAAGCGGGGAACGGTGAGAATATCGTTCCCTGTTTTTTTGTCCGGATTGCCCAAGAGAGTGATGCTCAAACCCCGGTGAATTTAGCGGTGAAATTTTCAGGCTATTAATAAAACTTAAGTGACGGAAATCGTTCCTTGCCCAATCACGGAATATCGTTTGTCCCAATGACTTAACTGTCCCATGATTTAGACATGTTCGACTTAAACCCTTCTATCGGAAGGGGGCTATTCGAGGGCAAAATGGCTCAACTCACAAATCGGCTCACAGACTCCCAGAGGACGCTCGTGGCAAACCTTAAATTCTCGATGGATACCCGTTCGTCAACGCCATGAATTAGTTTCAAAATCGGCAGTTCCGGCTTCTGAATGTGTGGGATAAAGCCATAGACCTTAACGCCTTTAGGAACGACGAAGCGGCCATCTGTTACGCCTGCCACCATCATGGGCACCAGAACAGCATTGGCGTAATGCTCTTTGAGCACCTGGTTAAACACCTCAAACAACGGACTTTTATAGTCTATCTGGTATCCCTGACTGGATTTGACCAGTTCGATCTCGATGTCATCACCGACAATCCTGCGGACTTCTCGGATGAAATTATCAGGGGTTTGACCGGGCAGTATTCGCCCATCGATGGTAGCTTCTGCGGTGGCAGGGATAACATTTTCTTTCTGGCCGGCTCTGAGCATTGTAGGAGTGGCTGTGTTCCTCTGGATGGCATAAAGCAGAGCTGCAAGCGTAACCTGTCCCGATTTCTTCAAAAACTTCAGACCGAAATTGGTCTTAAGCAGGATATTGGCAAGCCATGTGGGATATGGCGAAAGGCGGGCGAGTTCATCGATAAATCTTTCGGCAGCTTCAACTTTATGGCGAGGCAGATGTGAAGAACCGAGCTTTGCGACAGCGCGACTCAGCTCTACTACCGCATTTTTACCCGTCGGTGCACTCCCATGTCCAGGATTGCCTCTGGCTTTGAGGGTGAGCCATGCAATTCCTTTTTCAGCAATTTGACATGTGAATACCAGGCGGTCGCCCATGGCAATACCTACACCACCGCCCTCATTTATCGCGTATTCCGCTTTGATCATGTCCCAGTGATTATCGACAAGCCATTTCATGCCGTAAGTTGAGCCCATCTCCTCGTCAGCGGTGGCGGCGAATACGACATCTCGCTTGAGTTTCAGACCTCTGCGCTTAAGTTCGAGCATGATAACCATCTCAATTGCGGTCATATCCTTCATGTCGAGCGCGCCTCTCCCCCAGACAAAGCCATCGGCTATCTCGCCGCTGAAAGGATGATGCGTCCATTCGTCTGGATTTGCTGGAACGACATCCGTATGCGACATCAGAAGGATTGGACCAGCATCGTCCGCCCCACTTTTGAGCCTTGCGACCACATTCGCCCGTTTGGGCGCCGATTTAAGTATTGTGGCATCAATGCCTTCATCGGCGAAAACATCGTGGATGTATTCCGCAGCTGGCAGTTCATTCCCCGGCGGATTTGATGTGTCTATCCTGATCAGGGCCTGCAGGTGTTTGACAACCTCATCTGTCAACCTGTCAAGCTCTTCTTTTGTCAAAGGCATCTCGAACCTCCTTCGGTTTCCTTGGGATTTTACGGATTTTGGAATAGAATGGAAGGGGGAGGTAAGCTTCTATGGCGTTCATTTGGGAACTCTCGGCAACATCAAACTATAACACAACCTGATTGCATTTACCTGTGTGCCATAATGTAGAATTCGACGATGAAGATGTGTCAGTTGTTAGATGTTCTCTCTTTGCCGCTTATTGGGAGACGCCCGAGTAGCATCGAACGAAGCTACAATTAGAGCCGTTAGAGACTATTAAAAATCAATCTATTTGTTGATAAGGACTTCTAAGAATGTGGAGTTTTAATTAAGGTCAGAATTGTTCTACGAATGAGCAAGTGGCACCTCTTCATCAAAGACGTCATTGAGCAATAGCGGTGTTTCAAGAGGTTCTTTGTAAACTAAGGCTTTGATTATCTCTTCGTCGATCAACTTTAGGAAGCGGTGTCCTGCTTGTGATAGCCGATTCCGATTACCCTCTCTCTCAATTAGCCAACCGTCGAGTTTGTTAAGATAATTCCTTCTAAAATCCTCTTCTGTAAGATCACTTAATTGCAAGCGGTATCGTTTTACTTGACTGAGTAAATTTTTTGCTTCTATCCAACCCTTTTGCTTTTTCAAGATTCGCAATATAGCTTCATAGTTTCGATCAAAGTCTACTTTAAGGACCGGTATATCACACCAAAACTCGTCTTCATTAGCAGGCTGTAGCAAGCGAGTATCTCGTGTATAGGTGTAATATGCCCGCCCTGTCACACCACTCATTACAGTTATAAGCAGGGTGGCAATGTTCATTACATTTGACCCCCCGGTTAGGTTAACCCAAATCTCCCGTCCGGTAGTACCTGGGGGGCTGAGAACGTAGAAGGCGCGTGCTACCTGTCGTAGGTTGAATTCCAGATCCCGGTAGTCGGCTTTCAGCCAGTAAACTTTGCCTCGCTCTTTCTCCAGCATTTGGCGAAATTCTTTTCTGATGAAATGCAGAACAATTTCAAAAGTGTTTAGTTTGCCTTTGCCATCACTGAGGGAGATTTCCTTACCCTTATCAGAGTTATATGGGTTGTCTATGCATGTTTTGCCTTTTGCGGACAGCTGGCCGTGACGCACTTCTGGGGTAGTAAAGATAACAATACCGCTGACTTTCTTGGCTTTAGCCCGGCCACTGTCACTCCCAAAGAAGTCAATATCATTCTGCTCATAGCGTTTCTTGATATAAGATAAAGCCGCTGTAACCGCGCCGGGCGATTCTCCGAGCGACATAAAGTGCCAAACTCCCATAACACTCTCTCCTTTTTAATAAAGTTCTTCTATTCATTCTTGGTAGATGAAATCCATGCAAAATAATGGAGCCTTAGTGAGGGGGTTGTCAATACGCATGCCGTTATCACTCATTAAAAATGTTACCGAAATAAAACCGCTCACCAAATGATAATGTTACCAAAACGGGGGCAAAGTATGCATAAAAAGCTACCTATGAGCTTCTCTGAAAGGCGCAAATATTTGCTACTGATGAAACCTCGCTATAAAAAGCCTCTAAGAAAGAAAATCATATAATCCTCGATGA
>WGAI01000050.1 GCA_015489175.1 Caldifarciminota bacterium
GCTCAGGCTCAGGCAAAGGAAGCGCTTTGTGGCAGGAAGAACTCAGGATAACTCCTGCAAGAAATATCACACCTATAACCCCTTTTAGCATACCTCCCCCGTAAATCTTAATGTCCATAATTTAACCTCCATTAAATTGCCTGGTTTCAATGGGATTAAAGATAGGAACATCGCCGTGTCCGAATGGACACACATCAGGAAGGTCTGGTTCGGGATTGAGATTGGCTCTCCATAACACCCTTTAACATCTCTGTCTGCACTGTGTTCCGTAAAACCCATCTCAAAACCTCCACCAGAAAGTTCAATTTTAACTTTACGGGACAAATTATACCCCCCCCCCCCCTATGTTCCTGTCAAGGTGAGTCAAAATGGGAAGGGGAAACGACCACTTGAGATGCCTTTCACTCGTCTCGCACAATCCGCTCATCCTCGGCATTCAGGTGACCATGAGCAGAGAACACGACAAGTCCCTTTAAACCAACATCTTTGGATAGAGCCACATTGCCTTGACATTGAGGCCTCAAGATTTTTAAAATTCCGAACGATGATACTCCAGAAACTTTTTGGTAAAAAGCGCCAGCATACAACGACGGCCGTTATAGGTTACGGCGATGCGATGGGCATTTACGATGTGTGGGAGTTCAACAGGCTGAAAGAGCGGCTGTCGCTGAAGAGGTGCATTGCAGTTGTGAGAACTTCCCCCACCGAAAAAGTCCTGCGTGAGGCGGAAGATATGGGCATCGAGGTAATAACATCCGACGACCCCCGCGGCATGGCCTCCCGTCTCAAAGAAAAGCTTGAGGCTGAGGGCTATGCCATTAAGGTCAAAAAGCTTGAGGAAATAGCGGACAGGTCGATAATGTCCGATCCATGTTAGGAATTTGCGGAAAAATAGGAGGTTGAGGCATGAACTCTCTGATTTTGGCTGTTGTTGTGTTCGCTGCGTATCTCATCGCATACCACACTTACGGCAAGTATCTGGCAAACAAAATCTTCAAGCTTGATCCCAACAGGAAAACGCCTGCACACGAACTGAGGGATGACATCGATTACATGCCTGCAAAGAAAGGGGTCCTATTCGGCCATCACTTCACCTCCATCGCAGGTCTTGGCCCGATAGTCGGCCCTGCAATCGCGATAATATGGGGCTGGGTTCCGGCTGTGCTATGGGTTGCGCTGGGGCCAATTTTCCTCGGCGGCGTGCACGATTTCGCCTCGCTTGTGGCCTCTATGCGGAACAAAGGCGTGTCGATAGGTGAACTTACGGCCAATCTGGTCAATTCACGGACGAGATACCTGTTCCTCGCAATCATCTTCTTCGAGTTGTGGATCGTGATCGCCATCTTCTCGTTGATAATGGGCATACTGTTCAACATGTTCCCTCAATCCGTGTTCCCTGTCTGGATGCAGATCCCGATCGCCGTCTGGGCAGGTTACATGATTTACAAGAAGGGCAGCCACCTCAATCTGATCACGATAATCGCCGTTATCCTGATGTATGCAACGATAGTCATCGGCGCATACTGGCCGTTGAAACTGCCCGGCCTCTTCGGACTATCCCCTGTTGAGACATGGCTGATCATACTTCTGATTTATGTCTTCTTCGCATCGACGCTGCCGGTCTGGACTCTCTTGCAGCCAAGGGACTTCATAAACGCCCATCAGCTCATCATAGCGATGCTACTTCTGTTTGTCGGCACCATTGTGGCGCATCCTGTTATCGTGGCGCCGGCAACAAACCTCCACGCAGCCGGTGCGCCTCCACTGTGGCCGTTCCTGTTCGTTGTGATAGCCTGCGGCGCAATATCCGGATTCCACTCCCTGGTCAGCTCAGGCACATCGTCCAAACAGATCGACAAAGAGCCGGATGCACTTTTCGTCGGTTACGGCGGCATGCTCATGGAGGGTGCGCTCGCAACGCTCGTCATCGTGTCAGTAGCCGCCGCAATAGGGATAGCTTACAAGACCAAAACAGGGGAGATTTTGACCGGCGCGGCCGCATGGCAGTATCACTATTCGAGCTGGCAGGCAGCGGCAGGACTCGGCTCTAAATTGAACGCAGTCATCATAGGTGCGGCCAACCTCATGCATTCATACGGGATCCCCATAGTCATCGGCACCACCATAATGGCTGTGTTCCTTGTCTCGTTCGCAAGCACCACGCTCGACACGGCCACACGCATACAGCGCTATGTGATAGGCGAATTCTTCACGGACATCGGGCTGCCGTCGCTGTCAAACAGATGGATCTCGACATTTCTGGCCGTTTTGACCGCATTCCTGCTGGCGTTCGCTCAGAAAGGAGGTAAAGGAGCGCTCATACTCTGGCCGCTTTTCGGCACAGTTAACCAGCTGCTTGCCGGACTCGCACTGCTTGTCGCAACGGTTTACCTCGCGAGAATTAAAAAGCCAATCTGGTTCACCGCCCTGCCGATGATCTTCATGGTGATAATGACCGGCTGGGCCATGATATTGAACATCGAAAAGTTTGCTCACACCCACAACACCCTGTTGTTCACGATCGGTCTGATTGTGTTCCTGCTTGAGGTGTGGATGATAATCGAAGCGGTTATTGCGCTCAGGAAATACCTGTCAGGTCGGGGCGTCGAGGCTGAGGGTATAAATTAAGATTCAGAGAACAAGGGCCTTATGGGATAGCGAGATATGCAATTCCCGTAAGGCTCTTCTATTTCGACGATTTGATCTTCCGAATTGCTTCCGTGAGCGCGGGCACCACCTCGAACAGGTCGCCCACTATGCCGTAATCGGCGATGTCGAAGATGGGGGCCATTGGATCCTTGTTTATCGCGACGATGATGTCGCTGGTCCGCATGCCCACGACATGCTGGATGGCTCCTGATATACCGCAGGCTATGTAAAGTTTTGGGGACACGGTCTTTCCGGTCTGACCCACCTGATGCGGATACGGTATCCATCCCTCATCGACTGCCGCTCTGGATGCTCCAACTGCGCCGCCGAGCTCGTGAGCCAGTTCGTAGATGACCTTAAATCCGTCTGGGCCGCCCACACCACGCCCACCGGCAACGATTATGTCGGCATCCTCAAGTTTAACCTCATCCTTCTCCTCCTCGACGATCTCGAGGATAGCTTTCGCCGCCAGCAACAGGGGATCAGGTTGATAGTCAAACTTTTTGACCTCGCCTTTGTGTCCGTCGTCGCTTTCCGCAGGCTTGACCATGTGCGGCCTGACGGTCGCCATCTGCGGCTTGTGATACGGGGTGTAAATAGTCGCCATTATGTTGCCGCCGAACGCGGGCCTGGTTTGTAGCAGCAGGCGGGTCTCAGGATCGACATCGAGCTCGGTGCAATCCGCTGTGAGTCCTGTCTTCAGGATAGCAGCCATGCGCGGCGTCAGAGCACGGCCGATATCAGTGGCAGGGGCGATGAAGATCTCAGGCTTCTCCTGCCTCATGAGTTCAGCAAACGCATCGGCCACAACCTCATCGTGGAACCCCTTGATGGACGGCATATCTATCATCCAGACGATATCCGCACCGTGTTTTATCACGCCGTCCGCTATCTCATCGGATACCACATGAGGGAAAACGGCAACAACTTTTTCGTTGAGCTTGTCGGCCAGCTCCCGCGCTATCCTCAGCAGCTCAAGGGTTACTTTCGATATGCTATCGGCTTCAAGCTCTGCATAAAGCCACACATCATGATGTTCATCGCCTGTGACTTCCCTTTTGCTCTCCCGCTCGATCACGATTGCCTCTTCAGGGCATTCCTCCACACATGCGCCGCAAAATGTGCACGCATCGTTGAAATGAGGTATGCCGTCAACCATCTCGATTGCGCCAAACGGGCAAACGGATTCGCAAATGCTGCAAGATACGCATTTCTCCTCTATGACATAGATCTTTGCCATTGCACGAACTCCCTTTAGCGATTAGTAAGACGCCTCTGAATTCAGGCGAACTGTATGAGCGAAAAGTTTAATGCCATGCCGGTGTTTATTCATTTCTAAGCGGCACTACCCTAATACGATTCCCGTCACGCAGAATTCTGACTTTTTCACCTTCGGACAGAACAACAAATCCGTCCATATCCACATCTTTATGAGTGATTCTTATACGCTCCCCGGTTTCGATTATGCGGATGATACCACGACCAAGGTTATCGTCGAAATGGAGCACAATCCCATAGGTGACAACCTTATCGCTGTCCATAGGTTACTTTTCGACCCGCTTCAGTGTGTCCGTCAGTGGCGAAACACGAGGAGTTCTCCCTTCTCTCAAGTATCTAATCTTAGGGTTTATGAGCACAAGGGCCGCTTCACCGCCTCCGACGGAATCGGGAATTGGGTATCTTATTATTGCCTTCTCGCCCATGTTGACGATTTTCACCTCGCCACCATGAACCCTCAAGGTGGACGGAATCTTGTAATGTTCTTTGGACTTCAAAGCTTTATCTATGTCCACGAAATCGAGATAAACCCACTTTGCGAACGAGACCGCCACTTTCGACGCCTTCGCTTTGTTTATGGATTTCGCCAGTTTGTCGCTGAATATGGAAGTAGCAAAGAGTAAGGAGCCAACCACCAAAAGCCCTTCGATTGACGCCATGATACCGAGAATCACTTTACCGGTTGTGTTGCTTTTGTCCTTAGGTCCGATCCATTGTGCAAGGCCTGCTGAAAGCACATAAGCAAACAGCATGATCAGGCCGAACACTATGAGGAACCCGGCCACCGGCTGGAAACCGCCGAGCTGGTTATTACCGAAAATCGCGTCAGCAGCCTCAGGCCCATAGACCACTGACAGCGGCAACCCCATCATTATAGCCAGCACGAAGAACACCTCTCTCGAGAGATACTGCGTATCGCTGAAAAACGCCCTGAAAAACGAGACGAGGACAAGCAGCAAAACGAACAGGTTAAGCCACATGTTATATTATCTCCACGATCTCGAGATCCATCGTCTGGAGGTCAACGATCATAAAAGTCTTTTTGCCGGTGAGATAACCGCACGCTTCGCCGGGGTTCAAGAGCAGCGCGTCGCCTATTTTTTCGTTCCTGAGCTCATGGGTATGGCCATAGGCCACTATGTCAAAATCGCCTGATTTCGCAATAGATTCCACTGCAAACGGTTCATGCATCATGATGATCCTGCGGCCGTCCAACTCAATGACCTTTGGAGCCGGCCCTATCTCGCCTCCGAGCGAACTAACTGTCTTGACGAGGAACGGGCGCTCACCATCGTTGTTGCCGAACACCGCGATAAACCTGCCGTGGAACTCCTGAAGCATGAATTTCGGGGTGAACGGAGCTATGATGTCTCCGAGGTGGAGCATCACGGAAACGCCTTTCGTTCCGGCAATTCTGGCCGCTTTGACGGCAGTTTCTTTGTTATCGTGAGTGTCCGAGATAATTGCGATCTTCATGGCGAACTAATTATAAGCCAGTGCATTGCAACTATCCACAGGGCGGTATGCACCACAGGGGCAACATCTTATAATCATCCGATAGGCTTTCATACCGTGATGCAGGGATTCAGAATGGAGATTAAGTTTTGTAAATGCTAAACTTACAGGTTAAAGTTTTTCTAAAATCATGGAACTTTTAGCCAGAACCCTCTCAGCCAGCCTTAAATCGATAACTTTGCCCTCGTTGTAATCCGCATCGTTGCGGTTTCTCCTGAGCTCGTCCAGGAGTTTGCCCACAAATTTATAATCGAGATTGTGGGACTTCTGGTAATGCAGTATGACGCTTTTGTGGACATTAGTCGTTTTAGTGCGTTTGTAGCCAGATTTGTTTCGTGCAATGCAGAACACGCCATAGTAAGCCCTGCTTATGCTCGAACGCAAACGAGCCTCATCAACCTGCTTTTTTAACAGCTCCTCTGCCAGCTTTATGTATTCTTTCCAGTCGAAACTCATAGCGGCTCTTCAGTGAAGTTCAATCGGCCGCTGACTTTGTCCATCACATCAACGAACCACTCCTCGAAGAGCGCTTTTTCGAGTTCGAGGGCCTTTTCTGCTGGATGTTTCGTTTTGATTACGATGAAAAGCTCCTCCCATTCTTCTTCCGGATCGCTGTGAAGCTCCAGATAGACGGGGAAATACCCGAAAATTTCTATTATTCGGATATAACCTTCCACAAGAATTGGAAGCAGATCCCTGTTGGCCATCAGAAAACGCTTTATCTCATTGGGAGTTTTAAGGATGTAAACATCACTTATCAACTCTATCAAATTTAAGCCCTGAAGGTAGATCGAATATTCCCTGTAAGGCCTGTCTTCAATCCAATACTTTCGCAATGAGATGGAATTTTCAGGGAAGCGGTAAGAAAAGCCATAATTTGATAATTTCATCATACTCCTACCTCCTCAAATTTTTCTCTAAGTTTGTCGGTTATAGATGCTTCAAACGCCGTTTCGATCCTGTCATGTGCTTTATCCAGCCAATCAGGGACTTCATCAAAAGAGACCAATTCGGGTTTAACCGTCCCGTAAGCGATCTCAAGCATCAAATCAAAAGTGCCTTTTTTCTCCACAGGAACTGTTGAACCCAGAGAAAGGAGAAGCACCTCGGTATTCGACTCATAAGGAAACTCAACCCTGACAAGGAACTGGCCGTGAACCTGAGGCAGCTCCTGCGGAATTGACGGATAGAAATGCAAAAATTCCCTCAATTCTATTTTGCTTTCCTGAAATTCAAAGATGTTGATATACCTCAATGAAATCCCTTTAAATCCTTTGGGATTTGCTATCTCTTTGTAAATGCTGAAATTATCCATTATCGTCTTCTTGAAGTTTTCCCATGAAGGATATGGCCTTAACTGATTGATAACAAGTGTATTAGGTGCGATCTGTATGACAGCAGTCCTGTCCTTTTTTACGAACTGTATTTCCGGAGGAATTGGCTCTATCGTGTGCTCAATGCCTTTCTCCGTAGGGTGCATTTTAATTCCAATGCCCAGGGTCTGCTTCTTTTCGGGGAAAGTTTCTTTAATTCTCTCATAGATGAGTCCGGGAACAGTCAGATCCCACTCTTCGCCCGGAATAAATCGGAATTCACAGAGTGCTTCGACAAATGGAGGTTTCAAGTATTTCCTCCGCATAAGCTCTACCTCCAATCATGTGCTTCTTATAATAGCACACAATGCACAGAAAATGCAAACAATATTTCCAATACAAGTGATTGATTTACAAGATGAACGAGCGAGGGTTCCGCACAGGGCGGCGACATTCTAATCGATTTTCAGGACGCTCAAAAAAGCCTCCTGAGGCAACTCTACCTTGCCGATGCGTTTCAACCTTTTCTTTCCTTCCTTTTGCTTCTCCAGCAATTTCCGCTTTCTGGTGATGTCCCCACCGTAGCATTTGGCGGTAACATCTTTCCTGATAGGCGGAATCCTCTGCTTCGCTATGACCCTTTTGCCGATAGCGGCCTGTATGGTGACCTCGAACAGCTGGCGCGGTATGATACTGCGCAGTTTATCGACAAGCGCCCGCCCGATGTAATACGCTTTGTCGCGGTGCACGACATGCGAAAGCGCATCTATCCGTTCTCCTGCAACCAGAATGTCAAGTCTGACAAGATCCGACTGCCTGTATTCTAAAAATTCGTAATCGAAAGAGGCATAGCCTCGAGAGACGGATTTGAGCTTATCGAAAAAGTCAAAGATTATCTCTGCGAGTGGGAGCTCATACTCCAAAATCACGGTTTTCGGATCCATATACTGAAAGTTCTTTTGCACGCCGCGCCTCGCCTGACACAGTTCCATGACTGGGCCGATGTAGTCGGAAGGCGTTATGATCTCTGCCCTGACAAAAGGTTCCTCGGCATAGACAAAATCATCGGGGAAATCCTTTGGGGAATGTATCTCGATGATCTCGCCGTTATGCAGCTTAGCCCGGTAGCTGACATTGGGCGTTGTAACGATTATCTCAAGCCCGTGTTCCCGCCTTATGCGCTCCTTCACTATCTCCATGTGCAAAAGGCCGAGGAATCCGCACCTGAACCCCATCCCGAGTGCAGGCGAATGCTCCCCGATGTAAAGGAGCGATGAATCGTTCAACTTCAACTTCGACAGGGCTTTTTCGAGCAGAGGGAAATCCGATGGTTGCATCGGGTAAATGCCGGCATAAACCATGGGGCGGGGTTCCCGATATCCGGGCAACGGCTTGGTATCGGGTCGGCTTGCATCGATTATGGTGTCGCCGACGCGCGCATCCTGTATCGTCTTTATGCCAGCCACGACATAGCCGACCTCACCTGTTGACAGCTTTTCAGCCCTGACCATCTCCGGGCGAAAATATCCAACCTCAATCACTTCATAAACTTTCTCCGTCGATTTCAACTGGATCCGCATGCCCGGCTTTATCTCGCCATCAAACACGCGCACATAAGGTATCGCGCCTCGATACTCATCGAACTTGGCATCGAAAATAAGCGCCTTAAGCGGCTTATCGGGCTCTCCTTTCGGCGGTGGCACCCTTCGTATTATCTCATCGAGCAGCTCCTCAACGCCCCAGCCAAGTTTTGCAGAAACCAAAAGCGGTTCTTCACCTATCAGATCGATAATCTGCTCTCTTACGCGATCAACCTCGGCATTGGGCAGGTCAATCTTGTTGATGACCGGTATAATTTCAAGCCCCTGATCAATTGCGAGGTAGAGGTTGGCGAGTGTCTGAGCCTCAACGCCCTGCGTCGCATCGACCAGCAAAACAGCGCCTTCGCATGCGGCAAGCGATCGGGACACCTCGTAAGAGAAATCGACATGCCCCGGCGTGTCGATCAAATTCAAGATGTGACCTTTCCATTCCATGCGCACCGGGTGCATCTTGATCGTTATGCCACGCTCTCTCTCAAGATCCATCGAATCAAGCACCTGCTCGACCATCCTTTCGAGCCGCACGGTATGCGTGATCTCAAGCATCCTATCGGCAAGTGTGGATTTGCCGTGATCGATGTGGGCGATTATCGAAAAGTTCCTTATGTTCCTCATAGCACTGTCAATAATAAATTCCCGTTGTGTCTTTAGTTGAATCCTCCTCGTTGTCGGACATCGAGTCCACTTCCTGCATGAGCATTATGGTGCTGTCAACCGGCGTCGTCAGCTTAATCGGTTTCCTCGAAAGTGTGACTTTAACCTCCCGTCCCTTCTTGACTTCCATGCCAGCAGGTGGATCCTGTTCCAGCACGATGTTCGAAGGCACCCCTGTGGTATCTATGGATCCACCCACCTTGAAAATAAGTCCATGTCGTTTGATGACCTGTTGGGCGCTGCCCTTGGTCAATCCTCTGACATCCGGAACGACGATGACTTTATCGTGACCGACGACGAACGGCATCACCACGCTGTTGAACAACACGACTGTGCCGCCTGTCAGAATGGAAAAACTCAACAGGAATCCAACCCAGAATCTAAATGTCTTCATAGTGGCTGAAATTCTAAGGCTTGCATCTATGAAATGGAACTCCGACATGGAGTTCCGCAGCGCAATTCAATTTCGCTCAACCGGATAACGCCAATCTTTGTCGAGGCACATGCGCGAGATGCGCGTGATGGTTGGCGGTTTCCGCTTGTGCTCGTTCCTTATAACGCGCTGGTAAATGTCCCTTACGGCATCGGCGGATATGCCGAGGTATTCCGCCGTCTCCCTGACAGACATCTCCATCTCGACAAGTGCATACAACACAGAATCGATCTCGCGGTATGTGTGGCCCAGCTCCTCTTCGTCGGTCTGGCCTTTCCACAGCCCTGCGGACGGCGCTTTCCGTATGATTTCAGTCGGAATGCCGAGAAACTCCGCCAGCTGCCACACCTGCGTCTTGTAAAGGTCGCCGATCGGGTAGATGTCGGCCGCCATGTCGCCGTATTTCGTTCCATATCCGAGAAGCAGCTCGGTCTTGTTGGATGTGCCTATCACTATCTTGCCCTCGATGTTAGCGTAGATGTAATTGATTATCATCCTAATCCGTGGCTTAACATTGGCGATGGCAAGGCGATGCGCCCACTCAGGGAAATCGCCCTCAGGGAAAACCGAGCTGAACCACTCCACTGCACCGTTTATCGGTATTTCAACATATTTCACGCCAAGCTGTTCCACCAGCGTATGGGCGTCGCGGATGTCCTGCTCAGGCGATACCCTTTCCTCAGGCATGATTATCGCCGTAACATCGTCACCGAGCGATAGATGCGCCAGTTTCAGCACAAGCGAGGAATCTATGCCGCCCGAAAGGGCCACGATTCCGCCTTTTGCCCCGATCTTTTCTATCCTGCTCCTGATCGACTTTACAATTATGTCGCGGATAAGCGGAAGTTCGTTCTCATTCAGCAGTATTTCCGGTATCATCACCCAGTCCTTTTTCATCAAAAGGGCGCCGATACTTATACAAAATTCTGAGCTGTTTCTCGCGCAGTCTGTATTCGCCATGAACGATGTCGTAAACCCAGCCGGCAAAGTTCATCCCGAACCCAACTCCAAGAACGAGGAGATTTGTCCGAACCTTCGACAGGCTTATATCGGTGACTGAGCCGGGCACGCCGGCATAAATGGCGTATCCCATCAACCCATAGCCGATAAGCCTGAAAGCGGCTATCAAGAATCCGTTTTTAGAATCATAGGTCTCAAAGTGGATATACCCCGGAAGCGCCAGAGACCAGAGCTTATCCTCATTCGTGATCCTGATCGGCAGATACTTGAATTCATCGTAAGGCATGCTTTTCGGAAGCACGGGGAACATCCTGTAAACAGTGAATGTGTCAGGTTTTATAATCTTCAGCGCAGTTGAGGAGTCGTTAACAGTTATGTGAACATCCCTGCGCCCTGACGCGGGCAGGTTCAGCGATATCGAGATTATGAGCATTGCAACGCTGCTGGTGAGCATATCAGCTCCTGTTTGCGAGTTCGATGGCCTTCTGGGCCCCCTCTGACATGGTGGTCGCCGTGATGAGAGGCAGGCCGGAATTTTCAAGCATTTCTCTCGCAATATCTTCGTTGGTGCCCGTGAGCCTCACAACGACAGGAACGGGTATCTCCATCTGTGAGAACGCCTCTATAAGGCCTTTCGCTACATCGTCACACCTCGTGATACCGCCAAAGATGTTGATGTAGATCGACCTGACATTGGGGTCGCGCAGGATAAGCTCCATAGCCTTCAGGACCTTTTCAGGCCTTGAGCTGCCACCAACATCGAGGAAATTGGCCGGCTCGCCGCCGTAATGCTTGATTATGTCCATCGTCGCCATTGCGAGCCCTGCTCCGTTCACACAGCACCCGATATAGCCGTCAAGTTTCACATAGGACAATCCTGCTTCCCTGGCCTCCAACTCTGTGGGATCCTCATAATCCATGTCCCTGAGTTCTTCTAACTCAGGATGGCGATATAAAGCGTTGTCATCGACTAAAATCTTGGCGTCGAGGGCCAGGATGTCACCCTCTCTGGTGGTCACAAGCGGGTTAATCTCGGCCAGCTGAGCATCGACTGACTGAAAACCGTTGTAAAGTTTCATTATCACAGATGCGGCTGCTCTTGCTTGATTTTTGTCCTCTAAGATCTTGAAGGCAAGCCATCTTGCCTGATACGGTTGGATGCCACGATCGGGGTCAACAGTCAGCATGTGAATGGCCTCAGGGTTTGTCCGCGCAACTTCCTCGATATCCACGCCGCCCTGAGAGGAGACCATAACGACGGGTTTCTGGCTCTTTCTGTCCATGACGACGCCAATGTAGAACTCCTTTTCGATGTTCGCTGCCTTCTCTATGAGGACCTTTTTGACCTTTATGCCCTTAATCTCCATGTTGAGGATGTCGGTCGTATGCTTGATGAGCTCCTCAGCGTTTGCGGCAAGCTTCACACCGCCGGCTTTGCCACGCCCGCCCACCGGAACCTGAGCCTTGACCACTACGGGGAACTCAAAACTTTCGGCCATCTGCCTGACTTCGTCCACACTCCTGACAAGCGTCCACTCCTGAACGGGTATGCCGTATTCCGAAAGCACCTTTTTGGATGCATATTCGAGAAGTTTCATCTAAGTTCCTCCTTGTTCACGCTTCTGGCAACAGCGTTTAAATTCTAATCAATCACCACGCCGTTTTCAAAA
>WGAI01000051.1 GCA_015489175.1 Caldifarciminota bacterium
AGCCATAAGAAACCGAATGGCTGCCTATGTAGTAGCCGGGGGAATCCTTCATCCATGCCAGTGCGATGTTGTTTTCAGGAGTAGCATTGATATTAGAGGCCTCCGATTCCCACGGCCACCAGTTAGTCTCCCTTGCACCGTTGAGCCTTGCCGTTATGCAGGCATCTGCAAAGACAAAGCTGTTCTGTCCATTTGTGATATCGTGAGGCGTGTCAAGGTAACCGTTTCCGTCCGTGTCCTCCCATGTCTTTAAGTCGGAGTAGTATCCCGCCATGACATCATGCGCTCTGTCGCCCGAATAACCGCGAAGCATCCATCCGCTGATCCATCCGTGATCGCTGAAAAACACATTCCCCCTGTGAAGGTTGTTGAGCTCGTCCGCTATGTTGATTGCAGTGATGTCCGGATCGCTGGTGGATGTGGTGTTGACATAAAGTTTGTCATCTCCAAGGGCATTGCCGTCGTTGTAAAGGTAATTCGACAGCCAGATACCCGAATAGCCGGACGCAAGGAGCGACCCATCCGGATTTGCGATGGTGAGCGTGGCGTCGTTGCCGGAATTTGCGGCACGGGCAAGGTCAGTAGCCTCGTCCTCACCGTAGCCGGTTACAAATGTCAGAACTGCATCGTGATACCGATCGTCGTCTATCGCACGGGTGGTCGTGTCGGCGTCATACATGAAATCAGGGGTAAGGTCTTGAGGGTCAGCTACCACGATGATGTATTGCGGCTTTATGGACCGAAGATCATTTATCCGCTCGGATACCCTGCTGGAGAATTCAAGATCGACATAAGAATTTGCGTATATAAAGTGCAGCGTATCGATCGCAGCCCATGCCGCCGAATTTGAATTGAACATTATCGCCACGGAGGAATCGCTGTTCTTGCTACCCTTAACTGGCCGCTCAATATCCAGCCTTTTCACTTCACGCCTGAGATTCACCCCATTTTCATGCCGATAATCGATGTGCGGATACGATGCAGGCAGTTCAATGACGCCGACATTTATCTCTCCGTTTTCGTCGGCGTAAGGGTAGCCAAATTTGCTTGTGAAACGGTAGTTGCTCAGCTTCGTCTCTTTCACTCCTATGGCCTCAAGCAGAGATTTCGCAGTTTCAGCGGCATCCTTGAGCTCCATGGTGTTGGTTCTGATCACGATGTTTCTTTCAGTAAGCAAGATGAGAGTGTCACCGTTGGAGTAAAGCCTTCCATGCCCGTGAAATACCCGTTTCCATGAAACCAGATTGGCGTCGTTCACATCGATCGCAGGTGTTATGTCGGCAACGAACAGCATGTTGTTATTCCCGTAGAGGCTTAACGCAGTCAATAATAGCAGGTTATACATGTAACACCTCCTTTTGAAAAATTATACTGCCATGAACAAACACAATTTCATATTAGCGCTCCATCCCCCGTTGTCAAAAAGATTTTGAGCTAAGAAGCACTCAAGTAGTATTAAAAAAATGGTTTACATTCTGTAATACAACATATTTATGCACAACATGTTCCGCTTAAGGGGACATTGTAAACTTGATTTAAAGTGCAGTTTGTTTTAACCTGAGAAGACTATGAGGCAATTGTTTGGAACAATTTTATTGGCGTCAGTCGCGCTTTCAGCGGGTAACAACCGCACTTTTAAGGTCGGAGTTGCGGTTTATCCACCTTATGTCGTGATAGACACATTGACGCATGAGCTCAAAGGGTTTGATATAGATATGGCGAATTATATCGCACAATCCCTTGGGGCTCAGTTTGACTACAAAATCTTTACTTTCCAGCAGATGTTAGATGCAATCCAATCCGACACTATCGACATGATTCTGGGCTGCATTTATGTTACTTCTGAGAGGAAAAGAATTATGAACTTTTCCACCCCTTACATGCGGACTGGACTTGTGATAGTGAAAAGGACAGATGAACCTGTTGAGCAGTTGCAGGACCTCAAGGGATACAGGATTGCGGTTAAACGCAGAGCTGCCGGGCAGGAATGGGCGGAGAAAAACAAAAACGAATACGGATTCATGCCCATACCGTATAACAGCCTTGTAGATGCATACAACGACCTACAAAAAGGCTACATCGATGCCCTTATCGACGACTACCACCACGCAGTTTACTACATATCGAGATACAACCTTGGTGAGCTGGATATCGCAGGAAAACCATTGATAATCAAAGAGTATCAAGTGGCCATAGGCGTAAATAAAAGGGAAAAGGAGCTGCTTTCGGACATCAACACCATTTTAATTGGTTATTTCACATCTCCCGAATATGAAAGCAGTCACAGGAAATGGTTTTTGATGCCATCTCAGTATTACGAGCGTCAAAAGATGCAGGTTCTGATGTTCATCACAGGTGTGGTGCTATTACTGGTGATTATGGTCACCGTGCTGATCATACAATTCCATTCAAGGGACAACCTTCTCAAGATTGCACTCGGCGTTTCAAGGGCGACATCGCGAGCAATAAATTCCAAAAATTCTCAGTATCATGGGCATGGTTTCAGGGTGGCAGTTTATACCGAACTCATTGCAAGGAGACTTGGGATCTTCTCTTATAAGCTCAAGATAGCCGCATACCTGCATGACATCGGCAAACTTGCCCTGCCAGACATAATAGCTGAAAACGCCGATATGCTTTCACTGGCTAACGACGAGGCCTACAAACAGCATCCAGTGTTGGGTTACCTATTGCTCAGGGAGATACCTGCTCTCAATGACATAGCCAACTGGATCAGATGGCACCATGAGAGATGGGATGGGCGGGGGTATCCTGACGGGTTGAAACAGACAAACATACCCATTGAATCGAGGATAATCTCCGTTGCAGACGCTTTCGACATACTCACTACATTCAGCCACGAAAATGCAGAAGTTCTGTCAGAAGAAGATGCAAAGCGGGAGTTATTGAGATGGGCAGGCATAATCTGGGATCCGCAGATCGTCACCGTTGCGGTTGATGTGCTTCATAAGGTCGAACTTATCTCAAGCGAGGCTCAGGTCTATCGGCTCCTCGACAAGATTAAACTGCAGGCATCGGAAGACATAAACAAACTGAAAATCGTTTATAACATCGTCGATCTGCTTAAGGAGACCTCTGACCCTGATGAACTCTTAGCCCGTATCTTGCCGATCATCAGACAGGTTTACGACCGTGAAGCGATGTATTTCATAATCATGGAAGATGAGGAAGGCAAACTTTATGTGGCGGCGCAGGCGGGAGCAGAATCCCCATCCGTAGTCGGCATGAAGCTGCCGGAAGGCAAGGGCATAACACGCAAGGCCATGACGGAAAAGAGGTTCGTGCTGGTCAGAGACGCCAATGTCGATCCCCTATTCGTTCCCCCAAAGTCTCAGAATATTCGTTCCGAGCTTGCCATTCCACTGCTCATTGCAGATGATGTGATCGGCGTCCTCGACATAGAATCGAAAGAGAGAAATGCTTTCAAAACCGAGGATATCGATTTCCTTCAGGCAGTGGCAACGGCTATTGCAGTCGTGCTGATCGTAGCTAAAAACAAGAAGTCGCAAGGCACTAAATCGACATCAGGAAAATTCATCTCGACAGCTGAATTTCCAAAGCGTTTTCAGGAAGCGTTGGAAAACGCTAAACGAACGGTAACCCCGCTTTCAGTGGCTGTTTTGAAAATCGACGAAAAGGCGACCATCGATCCCACACTTTTGCCAGTAGATAGCTTCGTTGTGAAGGAAAAGTATAACTACACCATCGTTATCCCCCGAAGCACCTACGAGGAAGCTGAGGACATCCTGAACATACTCATTCAGGACTGCGACAGATGCAGTTACGGGATCGCATCGTATCCGACCGATGGCGATTCTCCCAAAAAATTGCTCGCAGTGGCTCAGCACAGGTTGTACCTTGGAGGAAGGCGATGAGAGATGAGAATGTTTATTGGCTTGCGCTCTACATGGTCAAAGGTATAGGGCCGTTAAGGTTTAGAAAACTGCTCAACGCATTCAGCTCGCCCTCAAATGTGTTCAACCAACCCTTTGAAGTGCTCAAAGATGTCGTCGGAAACAGAGTTGCATCGAACATTCTTGAAAACGACTGGCTGAACGGTGCCGAAAAACAACTATCCACGGCGCAGAAACTGGGCGCTAACATCGTTACGCTGAAGGATAAAGAGTATCCGCAGCTCCTTGCTCAGATAGAAAGTGCCCCACCCGTGATGTTTTATCGGGGGGACATCGGCAACATTCACAGCGAGTCCGTCGGGATAGTCGGGACGAGGTCGCCAACCCATTACGGTCAGAGGGTTGCAATCGAATTGTCGCGGTCGCTCGCGGAAGCCGGTTTTGTCGTGGTTTCGGGCGGTGCGCGCGGCATAGACTCCTACGCACACAAAGGCGCACTTGAGGCAGGCGGCACAACGGTCGTGGTGCTCGGTTCGGGCCTCGACCGCATTTATCCCCGTGAAAACAAGAAGCTGTTCGACAAAATCGTACAGTCAAACGGCGTCGTGTTGACAGAATATCCGTTCGGGACATCGCCTGCACCTGAGAACTTCCCGCGCAGGAACCGCATAATCAGCGGCCTCTCAAAAGGCGTGATCGTCGTGGAGGCTGGCATGACTTCAGGCGCACTGATAACGGCAAAATGGTCGTCAAGTTTCGGGCGCGATGTCTTCGCTGTCCCCGGGCCGATCACATCGCCCAAATCGGCAGGATGCAACTATCTGATCAGGATGGGCGCAAAAGTGGTGACATCCGCCAACGACATCATAGAGGAATACGGGGGCGTTGCACCGTCTAAAAGGCAGGAACTAAGGCAACAACTTGAGGGCGTTGAGCTCAAAATCTATGAACTTCTATCCGAAAGGGGCCCACTCCATGTGGACGAACTCTCGGAACTGCTCGAACTTACTTCCTCACAAACTATAACCCACCTTTTTGTCCTTGAAATGAAAGGAGTAATCCACGAGCTACCGGGCAAGTTCTTCGCAATCAAATCGTAATTAGCCCTCAGCCAGACGGCCGCTCACTTTCCGAACGCTTTTAGTCCCTCTCCGAGAATCCTGATGGCATCCCGCAGCTGCTCAACCTCAAGCACATAAGCGATTCTGATCTCGTCCTGACCTTTGCCCTCGGTAGCATAAAATCCGTTAGCGGGTGCGACCATCGTCGTCTTGCCGTCGATGTTGAAGTCCTTGAGCATGAAGATAGCGAACTCCTCAGCGTTCTCCACCGGCAACCTCACCACAGTGTAAAAAGCGCCCTCAGGCTTTCGGGTAAACACGCCGGGGATCTTCATGAGCTCCTCATACACGGCATCGCGCCTGCGCTCGTATTCGGCAATCATATCCGACATGAACTCCGAGATGTGCCTGAATCCGGCTATTGCCCCGACCTGCTCGATGGTTGGCGGGCACAGCCTTGCCTGGCCGAATTTGAGCAATGTCTCAAGCACGCCCCTGTTCTTCGAGACGATGTAACCAATTCTGGCGCCGCATGCTGAAAACCTCTTTGATATGCTGTCCATCACGATAACCCTATCTGCCTCAGAGACAAAAGATAGGACACTCGTGTGTTTCCTGCCGTCGAAGGTGAACTCGCGATACACCTCATCGGAAAGCACAAACAGGTCGTGCTCCTTTGCGATCTCCATCACCATCTCGACCTCATCGCGGGTATAGACCGTGCCGGTGGGGTTGTTCGGATTGCACAGGATGATGCCTCGCGTGCGCTCGGTAATCTTCGATTTGATGGCCTCTCTGGGCGGCAGGTGGAACCCTTCCTCGACCGATGTGGTGACAGGAACCAGTTTGACATCCGCCATCCTCGCAAATCCATTGTAGTTCGTGTAAAAGGGCTCGAATACGATGAACTCGTCTCCGGGATCCGCCACCGCCATCATCGAAAAGACTATCGCCTCGCTGCCGGCGGTCGTGATGAACACCTCATCAGGCGCAACATCGATGTTATAACCTTTTAGGTAGTCGGAAATTGCCTCTTTCAACTCAGGAAGGCCATCGGATGGCCCGTAAGGCAGGACTTTCTCCGTGTTGGCATACTCAGCAATGGCGTCGAATATCACGGGCGGCGTGGCTATATCAGGCTGGCCGATGTTCAGATGATACACATGGATACCCTTCTTCTTGGCTTCATTTGCATAGGGGACAAGTTTGCGGATAGGCGATGCGGGCATTGCGGCCCCACGCCTCGAAATTGCTGGCATATCGCCCTCCTTTTTGAAATATTGAGACCAGATTTCAATTATTTGTCAAATAGCCCGATTTTTCAACGGCATCGTGTTAGAGCAGTTTGCGCTCTTTTGCGGCTCGTTCCAACTCCTCCCTGAAATCGGGGTGAGCGATCTCGATGAGGGCCTTTGCCCGTTCCCTCAGGTTCTTGCCGAACAGCTCAGCAACCCCGTATTCCGTAACGACATAGTGCACATCGGCCCTCGTGGTGACCACGCCTGCTCCCTGCTTCAGGAACGGCACGATCTTCGAGAACTTGCCGTTCTTGGTCGTGGACGGAATTGCTATGACCGGTTTGCCGCCTTTGCTCCTCGCCGCACCGCGTATGAAATCCAGCTGACCGCCAAAACCTGAGTAAATCCTTGTTCCTATGCTGTCAGATGAGACCTGACCAGTGAGATCGACCTCAATCGCCGAGTTCACAGCGACAACCTTATCGTTTTGGGCGATCACAAATGGGTCGTTGGTGTATTCGACGGGCAACACCTCAAACAGCGGATTATCATGCACATAGTCATAAAGCCGCTGGGTGCCCATCAGGAAAGAGATGACCACCTTTCCGCGATGAATGTTTTTGCGCGCGTTGGTGATAATGCCAGCCTCTATCAGATCGATAACCGAGTCGGATACCATCTCGGAGTGTATCCCGAGATCCTTCTTATCTACGAGGGCGTGGAGAATGGCGTCTGGTATCCCGCCGATGCCGAGCTGGAGCGTGGCACCGTCTTCAACGAGGGACGCAACATTCTCGCCGATTTTCCGCTCCACCTCTGTAATTTCGTTGGTTTTGTATGTTGGCAGCGGCTCATCCACTTCAACGATGGCATCGACCTTATCGACATGCACGAAAACATTGCCGAGCACACGCGGCATCTGTTTGTTGACCTGAACGATGATCTTCTTTGCGATCGTGAGTGCCGCGGGCGTTATGAGCGCCTCAATGCCGTAGCTCATCCATCCGTGTTCGTCAGGCGGCGAAGTCTGGATGATAGCCACATCGATCGGCATCCTTTTCTCATAGAACAGCTTTGGTATCTCGTGGAGTGACATCGGTATGTAGTCGCCTCGACCTTCGGCTATCGCATCGCGCTCGCCTTTGCCCGCAAAAAAGGTGTTATGGCGGAAATGGCCTGCCATCTCCGGCCTGCCAAGCGGATGGTCGCCGATCAAAAGCATGTGAACGAGCTCCACATCCTCAAGCTCATCCTTCCTTGCAGCAAGCGCTCTGAGCATGGCGTGAGGCGTGGCAGCGTTCGCAGAAAGGAACACCCTGTCGCCGCTCTTTACAATCTTAGCTGCTTCCTCAAGGCTCATCAATTTTGACCTGTATGTATCCTTCCAGTTTCCCATTTTGTTCATTCTCCTGCTTTAAGATGGAGATAAATTTTAATGCCAATCAGGCGTGAAATAAGCGCAGGAAGCGGAAAAAGAGGCACAAAATCACCCTGATGGGGGTAGCACTTTCCTTGCCGAGAGGATGTAACCCGTGTGCGAGATCATGCGTTCCCTCGGCCTGACGCCGTGCTCACGTATCAAGATCTCCCTTTCAAGGATTTCAACCGCCTTAATTCGGACAAAACCGCGTTCTTTTAGCGCTTTCCATGTCGCTTTGACCTGCTCGACATTCGGGGATAGCGAAATCCATGCGCCTCCGCCCATAAGAGCATCAAAGACAGGGGAGACAAGTGTCCACGGTTCAGGGACATCGACGAAAGCGGCCTCGATGTCGGTCACCCCAAATCCATCGACAGATGGGTCGCGCAGGGCAAATTCCACCCTGTCAGCGAGGCCTGCCCGTTCCACATTCGAGATTGCGTTTTTGAGGAACTCCTCCCGCCGCTCAAAGGAATAGACGCGCCCTTCGGGGCCTACCACTCTGGCCAGCATTATCGTGAGTGAGCCTGAGCCCGTGCCCACTTCAAGAACCCTTGATCCCGCACCTATGCCCGCCTCGAGCATCATCCACCCTGCATCTTTGGGATAGATGATCGTGGTCGTCCTTTTGACCTTCATCGCCACATCGGATGTCGATGGTCTGAGCACATAGAATGTTTTGCCGATGTTCGACTGAAGTGCGGCGCCCCATTCGAGGGTCTCGGGCAGTTCAATCTCGCCCAGGTGTGTGGATATCCGTTTGCCGGGCTGAAATGTGACCAGAAATTTGGCCCGTTCGGAATGGTAAACGAGCACCTGCTCCCCTGTCCTTACCGTCATGTCACCACCTTATCACATTGGCGCCGTAAATAAATCCAGCGCCAAACGAAACAGTCACGACGATCTGACCGGGTTTCAACAACCCTTTCTCATCCATCTCGGCCAGTGCGATTGGGATGGAAGCTGAGCTCGTGTTGCCATACCTGTCGATGTTTATGTAAACCTTCTCGCGGGGCAGGCCAAGCCGTTCGTAAGTGGCCTCGATGATACGGATATTGGCCTGATGCGGCACAAGCCAGTCCACATCCTCAGGCTTCAGTCCAGCACGCTCAAGCGCTTTTAACGCAGATGTCTGCATCTCGACAACTGCGTGCTTAAACACTTCCCTGCCCTTCATCTTGATGAAATGCAGCCTCTGGTCAACTGTCTCGTGTGACGCTGGCATCTTAGCGCATCCCGCCGGAAGATAGAGCAGATCGCCCAGTTTGCCGTTACCTTTGAGATACGAAGCGATTATGCCCCTGTCGGAGTCGTCCTTAATGAGCACCGCTGCGCCGGCGCCATCTCCAAACAGCACACATGTGTTGCGATCCGTCCAATCGGTTATCCTTGAAAGCGTCTCCGCTCCAATAACAAGCACTTTTCGGTAATGTGGCAGGCTCAAAAAACCGCGGGCAAGCTCCAATCCATAAACAAATCCGGGACAGGCAGCTTCTACATCGAAACAACCAGCGTTTTTGGCGCCGAGTTTTGCCTGAACGAGGCAACCTGTGGCGGGGAAAAGCATGTCAGGGGAAGCTGAAGCCACGAAAACCATATCAAGTTCTTCGGGAGAAATACCTGCCCTGTTAAGTGCATCGAGGGCGGCCTTGTATGCCAGATCTGATGTCGATTCGTCTGGAGCCGCGATGTGGCGCTCCACTATACCCGTCCTTTCGCGGATCCACTGATCCGAGGTCTCCACCATTTGTTCAAGGTCATGGTTGGTCAGCACTTTTTCGGGCACATAACGCCCTATCCCTGCTATTCTGATTCCCATAATGACCTCCTGTATTATGCAAAGTTTCAATCACAAGGAGAAAAAGGCTTGATTATGGACGGGTTATTATATCGATCTTTTATGCATCAGGCAAATTGACATGATGCCTTGACAGGAACATAGGGGGGGGGGGGGTATAATTTGTCCCGTAAGGTTAAAATTGAACTTTCTGGTGGAGGTTTTGAGATGGGTTTTACAGAACACGGTGCAGACAGAGATGTTAAAGGGTGTTATGGAGAGCCAATCTCAATCCCGAACCAGACCTTCCTGATGTGTGTCCATTCGGACACGGTGATGTTCCTATCTTTAATCCTATTGAAACCAGGCAATTTAATGGAGGTTAAATTATGGACATTAAGATTTACGGGGGAGGTATGCTAAAAGGGGTTATAGGTGTGATATTTCTTGCAGGAGTTATCCTGAGTTCTTCCTGCCACAAAGCGCTTCCTTTGCCTGAGCCTGAGC
>WGAI01000052.1 GCA_015489175.1 Caldifarciminota bacterium
GATTAATATTCCTAAAAATAATGATTTTCATACCATGAGCACTATCTGGTGGAACAGGAAAATTAGAAGGCAAAGAATCCTGAACATGATCAAAATCCACTGTTCCACCCATCATAGGTGAAGCTGAGGCAGTTTCCATAAACATTAAAACACTATCCTTAGGAGCAATTGCATTTCCATAATAATCGCTTCTCCTAAAATTCTCATAAGGGAAGATTCTTGCTAATGTTGTATCATTCACATCATTATTAGGAATAATTTGATAATAATGACTAACAAAACTTCCTAAAGAATCACCTTGATAACCACCAATATAAAAATTAATAGTATCATTAGGAATAAATTGAAGATGTAAAACATCATTAGGATTAAAAACATAACTATTAACATTATCATGATCCTTAACATCAACTCTAACTGAATCAAAATCAGTTAAACCAGTTAAATCAGAATTAACAACCTTTAAATAAACATCACTCCTTGGCTCAACATTAACTCTCATTGTGTCTTGTTTTGTTGTTCCTTCTGAACCATAAACAGTAAACACAACATCATCAACACCATTAGCATTAGGATTTCCTGAGATTGTTAAGGAATCTCCATTAATAGAAGTATTAACAACACCATTTGAACTATAAACATTAACACTATCATAACCAAAAGGAGCATTAACAACAAAAGGAACACTTGCTAAAGAATCCTCAGGGAAACTTACTGAATCAGGCAAATTAACATAAATATTCTGAGGAGCAATAAAACTAAAACCTGTATCTGAATTAACATTATTTATGGTCGTATCAAAAACAATGTTCTCATCACCCCAGACATGAAATGAAAAACTTCCACCTAAACCATAATCCCTGAAGCTCACACTGCCTGTTGAGTCAGTTGTTAATGTGTCAACTCTGCCATCAGGGTTAGCAATGACATAAACAACCTGTCCTGCTGGAAAATTATTCCCATTCGGATGCATCAGCGAGAGATCGACATTCCAGTATTGCATTCCCGTCAAATCCACCTCAACGGTGTCAGGGGCGGAATCCGCAATCGCAATGATTGTATCTATCGGGAAATTCTCTATTTGCCGCAGTGTGTCCCAAACTGTGAATTCGATTAAGGTATCGGACTTTTCTGCACCATGCTTGAAGACCTCAGAGCCCGGTGACAACTCCAGCGCCAGCCCCGAGGATCCTAAATTTATCAGTTTGTGTAGCAATACCCCCTCATGCGAACGCACAACGATGTAAAAAATTCCGTTTCTGGGCAGCGACACGCTCAGGCCATACATGCCGGGTGCGAGGTGAACGGAACGGGAATACAGCATCCTCCCGGCCAGATCGTAGAGCGAGAATTCGTATTCGCCATCGGTGTCCACCGACAGGCTCAGTGATGCGGGCGAGTTCACGATAGACGGCCCGGTTATGAAGAACCCGTATGGCGCTGGAGCCTCACCGATGCCGGTCCACGAAACGGGCACGGCTGCGTCGCCAGCCGAATCTGTGACGAATGTGTCAGTTGAAGTTGCGATAATCACGCCTTCAAGCGGCGTAAGGTGCTGGTTTTCAATGTGGAACAGTATCAATTTCGATGGTTTGCCCTCCACGACAGGCGAGTTGCGATGTCCATTTTCGAGCGGGCTAAATCCCGCTATCAAATAGCCAACAAATGCAAGTGTGATAACGATATTCATGATTTAACTCTCCCATTGATAACTGGAATGATAAAACTCGCCTTCTGGAAAAACAAGAATGTGTTGCGCCTCGCAAAAAGTGCTTAAAATCGTAGAGAGAAACTACAAATTGAAGCTGGGATTACTCTGAAATTTTATTCATGTTGATGCACAATGGATAGTGCCAAGAAAATATGTTTTTCAGCGCTCATGAAAGCATTGAGCAATTCTTCGAGAAGGTAGAGGATAGTTACTTTTTCGCCCCGCTGCATCCTTTGGAGGTAATGGCCAGCGATAGCTTTGAGATGAGGATCGAGTTGAGAACCTGCATATCCCCCCCTACGGCAACACATAAAAACATGCTCGTTTCCAGTCAGTTGCATAGCAGTTTCATCAACTCACACGGCTTTGTGATGGCCTTCACGGCGATTTAGGTTTTTGTAAACAGAACCCGATCGCAAGGCGATAGTCACCTTTTGGCCGAGAAAAGCCTCTCGATGCTGTAATAACCTGCATGGTCGGATCTGTTGTCGAAAATGAACAGTTATGCTTCTTATTCGCTTGCGCAATCGGAGCAGAATGCTCGATAATAAATTGAGAATATGCTGTCAATAAAGCGGTGGAATGATCCTGATAAATTCTGGGACCTTGTGGAGGAGTGGTTGGCCCTCCTTAAATCTCTCCAATACAAAAGCGCATTCCTGACGCCGTGCTGGCTCGGCCTGACATTCGACTATTTTGCGCGCGATGAAGAGCTGTCACTCATAGAAATCAGGAACAGTAACGAACTTATCGGTGTAATCCCGCTCGTCGCCCGCATCAAGGACGACCATGTGACCTTTTCGTTCCCGTCGGGGCACGGATTTGGCCATTACGACTTCCCGATAGACCAGAGACATCGGAACGAGGCTATCAGAACGGCTCTGCTCAACCTGCTGGCCGAATATCCGGAACTTACTCTCAAGTTTGATCTTCATCCGATCTCTGAGCATTCGCCAACGATATGGGCTTTGGAGAAGGTCATATCGGATATGGGAGGCAGTATCCAGAAGGAGTCAGCGGGCCAAATCAACTATTTTGACCTTCCGGAATCGCTCGATGAGTTTGTGATTCAGTTGAAACAGGGGGACAGGAAGAAGGTCACCAAATGGGTCAAGCGTTCACGCCGACTTGCCGATATGGAGATCATCCATGTGACCGACCCGTCGCAGATGGACCCTGAGCTGGATAAGCTGTTCCGCATCACGAAATTACTTGGCAAACAGGTTGACATCGGTGTGGAGACATTTCTGAGGGAGTGCGCCCGTGTGCTATCCGGCAGGGGCATGCTCGAATTCGTTTACCTGAGAGCAGACAGCTGGCCTGTCGCAGCAGCAATCGTCTTGAAATTCAATGGAGTGGCTCAGATTCTAATTGAGGATGTGGATCCGAATGCAATGAATGTTCAGGCCGGCACTGTGTTGTTCACCGAGATACTCAAAACTGCGATATCTAACGGCATGCACAGGCTTGAGATCCTTGACGATATAGAGGGCCTGTCGTTGAAAAGCATCAAAACTGAGAAACTTCAGAGGCTCAAAGCGGAGATCAGGAGATGAATCAGACCGTCAAACGGGTGCTCGATTACCTCGAAAGCAGATTCGGCATACCCAGAGAGGTCTTCGACGATTACGCCCTCATCGCCCTGAAGGATGTCTGGATCGCATCGAAGGAATGCGGCGAATTTGAGATAAGGGCATTTTCGAGGCGAGGGATAAGGCTTGCAAGGATTTTCCCACGAGGTATCAAATTTACGACAGCCGCCATGCAGATATTTGGCAAATTCGCCACCCGCAATGTGGTTCAACTTGAGGACGAGGAGCACCTTGAGCAGATGTTGCGGGGCGAGGACATCAAAATCGGCGAGCTGGATTCGGTTCAGGAGGGGCAGGTCATCGTCAAATGGGGCGACGATGTCATCGGTTCCGCCATCTACCGCGACGGCAAGCTCAAAAACCAGATTCCCAAGGGGAGGCGCATTTTAGGTGCGCGAAAAAAGCGTTCTGAATAAGGTCATAAGGACCATCCGCAGGTTCCAACTTCTCTCAGGTGGCGAAAGGGTCATGGTAGCGGTCTCAGGTGGCCCGGATTCCATCTTCCTGCTCAATGTGCTGAAAGAATTGCAACCGCTTTTCCGCATCGAGCTTGCCGTAGCTCACTTGAACCACAGGCTCAGACCTGAAGCCGATGAGGAGCAGCGATTTGTGAGGCAGGTTGCGGCGAACATGAAATTAGATTTCTTTACCGACAGCGTTGATGTGGCCGCAATGGCGGAAGAGCGTTCCATCGGGCTGGAGGAGGCCGCCCGACTGGCGCGATACAGCTTTCTTAGGTCAGCTCTGGCTCAGTGGGGCGGCCAGTTGGTGGCGTTGGGACACACTAAAAGCGATCTTGCCGAAACCATCATGTTTAACTTGTTCAGGGGCAGCGGCATAAGCGGTGTGGCTGGCATACCGCCCAAAAACGACATATTCATCCGCCCGATAATCGAGATAAGCAGGGACGAGGTGCTGAGCTATCTCGAAGCCAGAAAAATCCGCTATGTCCTGGACAGCTCTAATTACGACACGAGGTTTACACGCAATTTTTTGAGGCACAAGGTGATTCCCGTGGTGAAATCGCGGTTTCCGGCGTTCGAGGAAAAGGTCGCTCAGTTCGGATTTATCCTCAGGGAACAGGCGAATTACATGAGGGATACAGCCCAGAAGGACATCAGGGAGTTGAGGAAGCCAGCGCCTGAAGGTGAGCTCATTCTTGACAGATACAAACTCCTTGTCTATCATAGGGCTCATCGTTTCTGGATATACTCAACCTTAAGTTCAGGTTTTGAAATAACTTACGCAAAATACAACGACATGGAGTATGTGCTTGAGAACGGAGGCAGAGTTGTTCTCGGAAACGGATGGAAACTTGAATCTTCCGAAGGCGATTTCAGGTTCTACCGCAACGAGCTGAAGCTGGAAGCGGTTTATGAATTCAGGGTTGGGGCAACTGTGACGCTTGAGGTGCCCATCAACCTCGAATTGAGTGCTTTTGAAGTAGATGATGGGCTCGGTTGTCAGAGCAAGTTTACGGCGTGTTTCCCGAAATCGGCCGTTCAGCCGCCTTTCATCCTGAGAAAAAGGGTCAGCGGGGATAAAATCAGGCTGAAGTCAGGCTGGAAGTCGTTAAAAAAGTTGTTCATCGACAGCAAAGTGCCCAGATGGCGCAGGGAACTCATCCCTGTTGTGGCTGATCAAAAAGGCATCCTCTGGATAGTGGGCGTTGCAAAGGCATTCAGAGGAAATTTTAAGTCGGGTTCATTGATAAAAATGGAGGTAAAGAAGCATCATGAGCGGGAATTCTGGATTTATGATTGATCAGGAAACAATTGCCCGTCGGGTGGCCGAACTTGGGGCGGAGATAACCAGAGATTATCAGGGTAAGGAGCCCATCCTCATCGGTATTCTGAAAGGTGCCTTCGTGTTCCTTGCCGATCTCATGCGTCACATCGATCTGCCCGTTAAAGTCGATTTCCTGGCCGTTTCAAGCTACGGCAAATCGACCGAATCCTCCGGCGTGGTCATGATTTTGAAGGACATAGTTGAAGACATTGAGGGCAAGGATGTCATAATCGTCGAGGATATTCTCGACACAGGCCTAACCCTCAAGAACATCGTTGAACATCTGCAGGCCAAGAAACCTGCATCCATTAAAATTTGTGTGTTCCTTGACAAGAAAGAGAGGCGTAAGGTGGAGATAGAGGCCGACTATGTTGGGTTTGAAATTCCCGACAAATTTATCGTGGGATACGGCCTCGACTACGCCGAAAAATTCCGCAATCTCCCTTATGTCAGGGAGATTCGGCCTGAAGAGTTGTAAAATTTAAGGCATCTGGAGCGAGAATATGAAAAATTCCTTCTGGAAAACGCTTATCGCGTGGGGCATTCTGTTAGCAATTGTTCTGCTTATCTCAGAACAACTTGGTAATAAGACGCGTCCTATCAAAATCAGCTATACCGAGTTCTGGGAACAGGTTAAGCTCGGCAATGTGAAAGATGTCCAGATAACGGATAGGACGATAACAGGCACATTCCTCAATCCTTACGGCGGGCATACGGAATTCAAAACCGAGATGCCGTTCGACGACCCGGACGCCGTTGACAGGCTTGTGAAAGCTGGTGTAAAGGTAGTGGCGAAACCGCGAAGCATCTGGATCGACCTCATTGTGACATTCGTGCCGTGGATTTTGATATTCGCCCTCCTGTGGTTCTTCATGGTTAGGCAGATGCGTGGCGGCGGTGGCGGCGTAATGGATTTCACTCGAAGTCGGGTCAAGATCATCAAGGAGAACAAACCGGATGTGACCTTTGACGATGTCGCTGACATAGAGGAAGCCAAAGAGGAGCTCAAAGAGGTTGTCGAATTTTTGAAAAATCCGGGGAAATTCAGGCGTGTCGGTGCGCGAATACCCAAAGGTGTGCTGCTGGTCGGGCCGCCCGGCACGGGAAAGACACTTCTCGCCCGTGCGGTCGCCGGCGAGGCTGGCGTGCCATTCCTTTCCATCTCAGGCTCGGACTTCGTCGAACTCTTTGTCGGCGTGGGCGCTGCGCGCGTTCGTGACCTGTTCCGTCAGGCGCGCGAAAACAGCCCGTGCATCATTTTCATCGATGAGCTGGACGCAGTCGGAAGGCTCAGGGGCGCAGGCATAGGCGGCGGACACGATGAACGGGAACAGACATTGAACCAGCTGCTCGTTGAAATGGACGGGTTTGACCCTTCCGAGGGCATCATTGTCATGGCGGCCACCAATAGGCCGGACATCCTCGACCCTGCTCTACTTCGCCCGGGTAGATTTGACAAGCGCGTCGTCGTTGGATTGCCCGATGTGCGCGGTAGAGAGCAGATTCTCAAACTGCATGCGAGAAAACTGAAGCTTGCCGACGATGTTGACCTTGCTGCCATAGCCAAAGGCACGCCGGGGTTCTCAGGCGCTGACCTCGAAAACCTTGTGAACGAAGCGGCTCTCAATGCGGCAAGAAACAACCGCGAGATCGTCACGATGCAGGACTTTGAGGAAGCGCGCGACAAACTGATCATGGGCGCAGCAAGAAAGAGCCTCATCCTGTCCGATGAGGAGAAACGGATCACAGCCTATCACGAGGCGGGACACGCACTTGTGGCGAAAATACTGCCTGACCCCGACCCAATCCACAAGGTCACGATAATACCGCGCGGGACGGCGCTCGGAGCCACAACTCAGCTGCCGTTAGATGATCGGCACAACTACTCCAAGGATTACATAATGAAAAAACTCGCAGTGCTGCTCGGCGGGCGCGCGGCCGAAAAGGAAGCGCTTGGTATCGAAACGATTGGAGCCGCAAACGACATTGAGAAGGCGACCGAGATCGCCCGAAAAATGGTCTCGGAATGGGGCATGTCCGAAAAGTTAGGGCCCGTTGCGCTCGGCAAGGTCGAGGAAGAGGTTTTCATCGGCAGGGAACTCGGCGTCAAAAGGCCTTACTCCGAGGCGACCGCAAGGATAATTGATGAGGAAATCAAGCGATTCGTCAACGATGCCTATCAGACTGCCCTTGAGATAGTTCGCAATAACCGCGAAATTCTGGAGGCGATCGTCGAAGAACTCCTGCAAAAAGAGACTATCACAGGCGAGGACATCGACAGGATAATCCAGAGGTTCAAAGGGGAACAGGAGAACGCAGAGGGGTAAATCCCCGCTGAACTTGCAAAAAATGAGCCTCACACGAACCCGTGTGAGGCCTTTTCTTTTTGTCACTGTGCGATTTGTCTCAGTTCTTCCTGAGCATATCTAATTGCCACATGAGGAAAATCAGCTCGTCGGTCGTTGACTTTATCCGCTTCTTAACCGGTTTTCCCACTCCATGCCCAGCCTTCGGCTCGACATAGAGCAAAACCGGCCTATCTGGCCTCGCCACGGCCTGCATCCGAGCTGCCATCTTCATTGCGTGCATGGGATGCACTCGCCCGTCCGATTCAGCCGTCCAGAAAAGGACCGACGGATAGACAACCCCTTTCCTGACATGATGATACGGCGAGTAAGCATACAGGTATTTGAAATCCTCAGGGTCGTCGGGATTCCCATACTCGGGAACCCATATCTTTGCGACACCAAACTTGTGGTATCTCACCATGTCCAGGAGCGGCACGGAGCACACGGCTGCACGAAACAGGTCAGGCCTCTGCGTTATCGCCGCCCCGATCAGAAGGCCTCCGTTCGAGCCGCCCATTATCCCAAGCCGTTCCGACGATGTGTACCCGTTCTGGATCAGGTATTCGGCAGCAGCGATGAAATCGTCAAAGACATTCTGCTTTTTTTCTCTCATGCCTGCGCGATGCCATTCCTCCCCGAATTCTCCGCCGCCACGCAACGCAGCCAGAGCGTAAACGCCACCATGACTCAGCCAGAACATGGCTATCTCGTTGTAGTAAGGCGACATCGACACATCAAATCCGCCGTAGCCCGTGAGGAGGGCCGGATGAGTGCCGTCGAGTTTAATTCCACGAGGGTAAAGTATGTAGAGCGGAATCTCGGTGCCATCTTTCGACCTGTAAAACACAAACTTCTGCTCGAAATTCTCAGGGTTATAACTGGTCTTCATGCGGTAGATTAGGCTGTCCTCATGTGTTTTCAGGTCGTAGCTATGAATTTCAGGAGGGTAAAAGAATGACTGGAACGAGTAATAAATTCTCGGCCTGTCCTCCGTTTCGTTCGTGGCGTAAATTATGCCTTCCGTCGGAGTTGAAATCTCATACTCCTTTTTGCCGTCGGTGTCTGCAACGATCATCTTCTGATAGGTGTTGTGGCTCAATCTGATCAGGAGCTTTCCACCGGCGAGTAAGATGCCCCGAATTACCGTGCGAGGCCCCTGCTGAGGATAGATCTCCTTAGCATTTGCGATGTCGGGATCCTCAAGCGGAGCCTTCAAAATTCGGTATCGTGGCGCTTCGTAGTTGGTCAGGATGTAAACCGTGTCCCTGTAAACTGTTGCGTAGGTCTTCGCATCGATTCCTTCGGCGATCTTCTTCCAGCCGTCCCAATCGTAGCCATCCCGCATGTCCTTGATGAACAAATCGTTGCTGTCCCAGCCGCGGTGGATATACAAAAACATGTATCTGCCGTCACGAGAGATGCTTACACTTGGCAGATCGGTCTCAGGCAGGCCGTCGCCGAACATCATCGGGTCGTCCTCCCATCTCGTGCCGAGCCTGTGGAAGAACACGCGCGGTATAAATTTGTCGCCGCCCGTGTTGCGGGTGTAGTAGAAGCCTGAGTTGTCCGGCAGCCATGCAAGCGATGTCCATTTGGTGTTCGGTATGGTGTCCTCAAGTTCCCTTCCGGTATCGACATCGAGGATGTAGAGTGTGCTGTTCTCGCTCCCCTTCTCCGATTTCCCGTAAGCGATCAGCTTGCCATCCAACGAGATGTAAGCGAAATCCAATGCGACCGTTCCGTCCTCGCTGAAACTGTTGGGATCGATCACGACCCTGGCGTCATCGGGGTCGAATTTCCCGACCGACATGTAGAGCACGGAATGGTTCTGTTCAGGTGCCCTGCGGTAGAAGAAATAGCGGCCGTTGCGATAGGTGGGAATGGAAAGCGATTCCTTTTTGAACAGATGGGCTATCTCTTTTTCGATCCCATTCCTCTCAGGCAAAGAATCGAGTATCGAACGGGTCAGCTGGTTCTGCTGCTCTATCCAAGCTCTAACTTTAGGATCTTCAAGGTTTTCGAGCCACCTGTAAGGATCTCGAACTTCCACCCCGTGCAGGGTATCGACCACCTCCTGCATCGGGGTATCGGGATACTTTATGTCCACTTTGAGACCTCCTGAAGTTATTATTAACAACAAAGTTACAAGTTCCATTGCCAGATTATAAATCAATGCGGAACTGGAGGCCAATTCCGTCGAACGGCGCTGCCCGATAGAGACCAATTCTCAAATTGACTATGTCGGCCGCTTGTTGGGGCGCTCTTGAGAGCTTTATGATAAAAGCATGAATGGCAACATGAACCTTGAAGGTGAGATCATCAGGTATATCCTTTCAAAATTGCCGGATCAGCATCCGTTCCGCCTCAGTCGCCTGCTGTTCCTCATCGATATCGAATATTACAGGCGGAACGCCGATAAGCTCACCCGGTTTTACTATCAGCTCTATCCCGAAGCCTTTTACATCGAGGGATTTCCTGAGTTCCTCCAGACAGTGGAAGGCGTCGAAAAGATCGTGGAATACGACGATGACGGCAAACCTGTTCGCGGATATTTTCGGCTGACAGCCGAACTGCCGATAAACCTGCCCGACGATATCCGCAAAATGGTGGACGATGTGATCGAGAGATACGGCGCCCTCAGCGACGCCGAGCTGAACAGAGCTGTCATCACTCTGCCTGAATACAAGCAGTTTCTCGGCCCATAAACTCGCCACTTGACACAGCCCCAACCGATTTTTATTAAAAACACACAAAAGGAGGTCAGGCATGGAGAACAGGATGATCACCTACGATATGCTCAGGAAATTAAGGGAATTCTTTGACGGAGAACATCTTATAACGAGTTTCTATCTATCGACGGTGGAAGCACGAGGCGATTTCGTCGAACGGGCTCAAAAGCTGATAGACGAGGCGCGCAAAAGGTTGCAAGAAACGGACTATTCAGAGGAGCAGAAGAAGTCGGTGCTTGCAGACTTCGATAAGATTTCGGAGTTCGTCAGGGATAAGCTGCCGATCGAGGTCAGAGACGCAACCCCGTTCCTGATCAAGGGGGTGGCCATCTTCTCCTCATCTGCACGAGGATTTTTCCAGGTTTACTACCTGCCGAGGCCGTTGAGAGAGCGGGTAGTGTTCGATTTTTCGCCTTACATCAGGCCGCTGACCCTTCTACTGGACGAATACAAGCGCTATCTCGTTGTCGTAGTTGACTATAAGAAGGCCAGATTTTACGAGATGTTCATGGGCTCCATAGTGGATGCGGAGAAGCTCGTCGATTTGAACCTCAGGGCGAGGCTGAAATCACCGCCTCCAAGGCTGAGACGCAAATACGATTATGCGATAGCGGCTCATTACATGAATGTGGCCGAATCGATAGACCTGATCATGTCGCTCAGGGACTGCGATCTGTTGATAATTGGCGAGCCGAAGAAGCTGGAGGGGCGGCTTATGGCTTACCTCCCGTTCAGGTTGAGGCAGAAAGTGGCTGGCAGGTTTGAGGCCTCACCGTCGGACAGCATTGAGACCATCCTGAAGAGGGCGAGGAAGATCGAGGAGATCGTCGAGCGGGAGGAGGAGATGAAGCTGGTCAGGGAGCTGAAGGACAGGCTTTCGGAGGAGCAATTTGCCGTCAGCGGGCTCAAGGACACGCTTGATGCGCTCATGCACAATCAGGTTCAGACGCTGATCGTCGAGGAGGGGTATGAGGTCTCAGGCGTCAGGTGCCCGAAATGCGGTTTTCTCGGCACGGACGAGGCCATTTGCCCGGTGTGCGGCTCTGAAACTCTCCATGTCGTTGACATCGTGGATGATGCCATCGAGGAGGCCATAGAACAGGGCGCCAGCGTCGAGCATGTCATTGAAAAATCATTGCTTGAAGATGTAGGCCATATTGCGGCTTTGCTGAGGTTCGAGGAAGAGGGCGAAAACGCTCAGGGGTAAGCCGTTCAAAAATCACGATCTCAGCTCAAACCTGAGGTCACAAAGACACAAAGGAGTTTTACAATGGGGGAAAAAGAGAAGGTAGCGCTGGTTCTGGGCGGCGGTGCGGCAAAAGGTTATGCCCACCTCGGCGTAATCAAGGTGCTTGAGAGGGAATTCGGATTTAAGCCCGACATCATCGTCGGCTGCAGCATGGGCTCGATCGTGGGCGGATTTTACGCCTATGGCTATTCGACCGAGGAGATGGAACATCTTGCTCTCCAAATGGATCTCGGCAGAACACTCGCGCTCCTGACGCCGAGGCCAGGGCTCACAGGCTTTATCGACGGCAATCACCCGCTCGCATTTTTCCAGCAGATGCTGGGCAGCGACACGAAGATTCAGGATCTGAAAACGCCTTACGCAGCTGTGGCTTACGACCTGCTGAACCTGAGGGAGATCATCTTCACGGCGGGCAACCTCGCCTATGCGATTCGCGCAAGCATGTCCATTCCGGGCGTGTTCCCTCCGCTGGATTTCGGCGACTCCATACTCGTTGACGGCGGCGTGATCGACCCTGTCCCGGTATCCGCGGCTCAATTGCTTGGAGCCGATAAGATCATCGCCGTCAATGTGCTACCGAGATACGGCATAAAAGCCAGCACCGATGACATGGATCGATACCTCTCGAAGCTGAAAAATCAGGATTTCTACGACAAAAAGCGCAATTTCTTCAAGGCGCTATCCAATTTCAGGATGGATATCAAGCGGAAGATGGCGATCAACGCCGCTGTGATCGGTATGATGTCGATCGGTGTGATGGAATCCGGGATAATCGATCTGAATTTTATGGAAACTCATCCTGATCTCATCATCGATGTGGATGTCCCGATAAAGCTGCACGAATTTCACAAGGCAAAAATAGCAATCGAAGCGGGAGAAAGTGCAGCAACACAAAAGGTTAAAGAGATTTCCAGAGTTTTAAATCTGGTTTAGCTACCTGATTTCGTTCACGCGGGGTGCAAACCTTGCCGATAGCGGGTTGGGATAGGTATCCCGATATTCCGTGACGAATTTCTCGAACAATTCGGTAAATTTCTGCATGTTAACTGGTTTCAGGTATATCCTTATGGGTTCTATTGGAGCTTTCCAGTCCTCTTTGAGATGTTTCACTTCATCGGGAGGAACCTTTCTCCTGAGCTGCGGAGAGAGGATGAAAAACTTTTTGTCGATGAACTTGGCGACGACCAGCCCCATGAGATCGCTGCCACATGAGATTTTGAAGTTATCGACAAAACCTAAGCCTTCCACGCCATCGAATTTAATCGGAAGCTGATCAGTTTGATCCAATTGAAGCAGAAGCTCATGACAATGAAATGTTTCCCTGACCTCCCGCTGGTTGAGGAATTCCTGGAATTTTTCGATGAATACATTAAGATCCTTCACTTCCAGCTTTGCCTCGACAAAATCCTCATCTATTTTGTAATTTTCAATGAGTTTTTTGTGCTTTTTCTTATCAAGTATCCTCTTTAACGGTTTGAGCATTCTCGATCGCCACCCTCCCTTTGATGTTTTCGATGGCAAACCTCACGAACCCATTAGCCTCCTCGAGTTTTTTCTTAGCCTCCTCGTAATCCGCACCAGACAATATCATGACGATAGCAATTTTAACGCTACCGCCTGCGAGGTCAAGGTAATGAGCCGCAGTATCATAATCCACACCAGTTGCGATCATGATGACCCGCTTAGAGCGCTCGACAAGCTTTTTAGATGTGGCCCAGAGATCAACCATCATATTTTCATAGACTTTGCCAAGACGAATCATTGCGACCGTCGAGATCATGTTCAGGACAAGCTTTTGTGCAGTGCCAGCCTTCATCCTTGTGGAGCCCATAATCACTTCTGGTCCGACGACTGGGCATATTTTGACATCTACATCCAGATCGACTTGTTCTCTTGGTATGACCGTTATCATAGCTGTTTTTGCGCCTACCTCGCGGGCATACTTGAGGCCAGCAACGACATAAGGCGTTCTCTTGGATGCGGCTATGCCTATGACAAAGTCGTTAGAAGTGAGGCCGCGCTCCTTCAGGTCACCGATTGCGTTCTTTGGATCGTCCTCAGCCCCTTCCTGAGCCCGAAAAACAGCGCCGTAACCGCCGGCTATCAGGCCCTGCACGAGCCAGAACGGCGTCCCGTATGTCGGAGGAAGCTCAGCCGCATCAAGCACCCCAAGCCTGCCCGATGTGCCCGCACCTATGTAGAAAATCCTGCCTCCTTTCTTTATCGTATCCACATAAATCTCAACCGCTTTCGCTATGTGAGGTATCTCCTTCTCGACCGCTTTCGCTACCTTCTGATCCTCGGAATTGATCACCCTCAACGCATCTTCTATGCTCATTATATCGATATCTTTGCTCACAGGGTTCCTCTGTTCAGTGAGCAGATCTTTGATCTCATTGAATACTGGATCTATCACAGCTTCAAATCTCCTTTTATTTTTTCAATTGCCTTCCTGAATGTGCCAAAAGCAGGATCGGAATAGATCCTGTCGATGAATTCAAGCACAAAAGCGAGCAATATTGAAAATATGAGGCTTATGACGAACGATGCTATCACAAAAACCTTGCGCTTAGGCCATGACTTAAGCTCAGGTGGGATAGCAACATCTATTACCTGAAGTGTCGGAGTATCCTTCGCCTCCATTACGCGTGCCTTCTCGTATTGCTCGACGATGTAGCCATAGACCTTGGTTTTTATCTCCAGATCCATCTTGAGATTAGCGAACTGGACTGCGACAGACGGCATGCTGTCAAGTGGCACATTTATGCCTGCGCCGAACCCACCTATACCCTTAGTTTCATACTGTTTCAGCTTCTGCTTGATAGAATTCAGCTCTATCTGCACCTTGTGCACCTGGGGGTTGTCAGGAGATAAGACCTTCAAAAGCGTTTGCAAGTGAATTTCTTTGCTTAATTCCTGAGCTTTCAGGTTGGAATATGCGGTTATGGCCGCTTTCAATTCGTCCGAAATGTCAAGGACTTTGTGCTTTTTCTGGAACTCCTCAAGCTTTTTCTGGGTGCTATCAAGATCAGCCTTTGCCTCCTCCAGCCTTTTCTCCAAGAATATCCGCATCTCTTTGCCTTTAGTCATTATGATCTCACGATTAACTTCATCGAGCCGTTTGACTATGCTGTTTGCGACATTTGCCGCAAGAACAGGATCGTCGAGCGTGACGGAGACATCAACCATCCCTGTGAGTCTGGACTTAAACTCGACCACATCGTTAAACCGCTTCCTCGCTTTGTCCATGTTCTTCGTTTTAAATTTCTTCATGAGATCAAATTTTTTGATTATCGAATCCTGAACGAGCCTGCTTTTCATTATATCGATATACATATCGCCCGGGGACATGAAGCCCTGTCCAAGCATCATCGAGAGGGCGAGAGAAGCGCCTGCCTGACCTTCCTGCAATTCGATCACGGGCTGGAATGAGGTATGAGCGGTGTATTTTGGCTTTACAACAAAAACGAGGATAATGGAAAATATTGTCACCGCTATGACATTCAGGTAAATAAATCTCCTCCACTTGATAATGATTTCAAGAGTTCCGTGTTTCATGGGCTAAAATTTTATCGCCGCCACATAGGTTTTTCAATTTTACAAACATGCATGGTTATACATGTTTGAGAGGTCGTTGAGGGAACGCCCTCCATTTTTGACTTGGCTAATCAATCACATAAAAATAAGAACCACAGCTGCAAACAGGAGGTGCCCATGAAGAGCAGGGTTTTCTGGGGAATAACATTTGTGACTATCGGGATTTTGATATGGTTGAGCAAATTCGGCTATTTCAAGTTCGATTTGGAACGGGACTGGCCGATATTCGTGATACTTTTAGGGATTTATCTCGTGATCAGCGGGTTAGCATCAAAAAGGTATAGTATCGTAGTTTACAGAAGCGACGAATCGAGCGATAAAGCCCCGACTGAAGCCGAGAAAAGCTCGGGTGCCGAAAGTTCAAACGCCGAAGATGATGTCAGTCACTGATTAATCGCGCGTAGGAGCCCATTATTGCAGATGCGTGAACGATGCGCAGGACATCAGCCGCAGTTGATGCATGATACGCCAACCTCCGCCCGTCTATCCGCTCAAACCCCGGCATAATCTCTATCAAATCGGCCTTTAAGGTGTTGTTTAGTTCGAGCTCAAGTTCGTAGCCGCCATCAGGATTCAGTTTGTCAAACAGCTTCAGCGATTTGCTTGCACTCACAGCCTCTCTGGCCTGTTTTCGTATCTTTTCGTGCACTTCTTCGACAGGGTGAAGTCTTGCGGAAAACCTCGATATACCCTCCTTCGTCACAACGAACCTGACAGTTTCAGGGAAATTGGGCTTTGAGAACTCCATGAGTGCGCTGTCGCCGGTTATCAATCCTACTGGCACTCCCAGCTCAGTCGCATAGAGCGCATTCAATTCGGCCTCGCCGAACACTTCGCCGTTTACTCTGACCCTGAAGATAGAAAACGAAGAGTAGGTGTGATCCATCTGTCCGTGAAGGTATCCCGCAGGTGCGTGATAGCCGATGAAGAAAACGACATCGAAATCGCTGTCAAGACCTGCCATCATGTAAAACTTTCGCGGATAGCCTCGAACGAGCTCAACATTTCGTGGTAGCTCCTGCGGGGGGATGTTCATGCCGTAGGAGTGAGAATCCGCCACCAGTATCCCGTCAGCGCCGCCATCAAACGCACCATCGATAGCCGCCATCAAGTCGCCGAGCATCATCTTTGACATTACCTCGCGGGGCTCCTTCCAGTTTGCAAGCCCGGATATGCCTTCCATATCGATGGATATGAAAACCTTTTTCATGCCCTTGAGTATAACCCATCAAAGTGGTGCAAATTAAAAAGGGGGGCGCGAGGCCCCCACTCCAAAACTCGTTTTTGTGGAGAGATTACTCCGTGTGATAGCCTTCGAGCTCGGTCTCGTTTGTTTCGGTGGAGCTGACATCGCGAGACTTCACAACTCCCACATTGTCGGCGTAATAGGCATAGTCGTAGGTTGTATCTACGTAGGTCTGACCGTTAAATGTCATGGTTGTGATCGTGGTGTAAACCACCCTGATCGTGCTGAAATCGCCCGCAGGAACATGTATGTCCTCTGTACCATCGGCTTCAGCAGTCATTGTGAACGACCATGAAGTATCCGAACTTGCGTAAACTGACCATTGATCGCCCACCGAAAGAGGCACCTTTATGAACTTCATATCGACCATTCCCACATTTTCTATGTTGTGCATTTCGTGAATGTAACCGTTTTCGAGGTAAAAGTATGATGTGTCACCATCAGGCATAGACACTCCCACAAACACCTCTTTTCCGTTCATGTTAGCTGTGCCTCTGATAAACAGTGTGTCGCGAGTTGAGTCACTTTCCACATAGGCCCACCAGTTGCCTACTGACAACGGAAGCGGGTTGTTGAAGGTGGTAGAGCTACCACCTCCACCCCCTCCGCCTTCGGTCTTTCCGCAGCCTGCGACCCCCAAAAGGGTCACTACCACAAACATTGCAGCCAGCTTTCTCATGGCAAAACCTCCTTTAGCGGATCTCCATCCGCTCATTCGATTTCTTTCAAGGCCTTAAAAACACGGAGAAAGTCCCGAAATTCAGGGTCATCCACATCCCAAACATCGCTCCGCTTTGTGTTGACCTTTATGACCCCGTTTGACAGGAGCACGATCCTGTCTGCTATCCTCAGAGCGCTGTGGATGTCGTGTGTGACCACGACGCTGGTAACGCCGAGCTGCGAGTTGAGCTCTATCATGAGGTCGTTAATCCTGTCCGAGATTATCGGATCGAGGCCTGTTGTGGGTTCATCGTAAAGTATGTAGCCCGGCTGAGCCACAAGTGCGCGGGCGATAGCCACTCTCTTCCGCATCCCTCCTGACAGCTCGGAAGGCATCAGAAATGCGGCATCCTGTAGATCAACCAGATCAAGCACATGCATCACCCTATCCTCTATCTCCTTGTAGCTGAAGTTCTTGTTTTCGATGAGCGGCATTGCGACATTCGTGAAGACATCCATCGAATCGAAAAGCGCACCTCCTTGAAAAACGAAGCCGATGTTTCGCCGAATTTCATACAATCTGGCCTCCGAAATCCGATTTATGTCAACTCCATCGACGATAACCTTACCCCTATTCGGCTGGATCAACCCGACTATATGCTTTAACAACACAGACTTGCCTGTTCCGCTTCTTCCGAGGATGACGAGACATTCACCGCTTACCACCTTCAGGTTGACACCCCTCAGAACCTCTTTTTTGCCAAATGATTTGTGCACATCAATGAGCTCTATCATCTTACTACCTATAAATCATCACCGTCAGGATGTAATCTGCGAAAATTATGAACAGGGACGATGTGACCACAGCACTCGTCGTGGCTTTGCCCACGCCCGTCGCCCCTTTTTCTGTCGCAAAGCCCCAATGGGAGCCGACCATGGTGATGATGATCCCGAAAAACAGGGATTTGATCAGTCCGCCCCACAGGTCTTTCGGCGAGAAAAACAGCCTGATTCCGTGAAAGTAGATGTATGTGGGCACCCCGATGTAGAAATCGGCCGCTATGCTGCTTGTCACGATGGCTGTGAGGTCGGCGACGATGGTCAGTGCTGGCAAAATCACCATGCCGGCGAGGACGCGCGGCAGGACGAGGAACCGCACGGGGTCGATACCCATACACTCGAGCGAATCGATCTGTTCCGTGACCCGCATCGTGCCTATCTCTGCTGCTATGCCAGCGCCTATGCGACCCGCAACTATGAGAGCGGTCAATACAGGACCGAGCTCGATCATCACCATCTTGGCAACCGCCACTCCGACATAATCGAGTGGTGCGTAACCTCTTCCGTAATAGCCTATCTGAACGGTGGTGACAAGGCCAGAGAACACGGCGGTCAAGATGACGAGCGGCACGGAGCCGAAGAACATGACATCCATCTGCTCCCAGAAGGGATGCTTTAGCACTTTTCCGATCTCCCGCAACGACTTAATCGTGCGCAGGAGCAAAAGCGTGCCCATCCCAAGATGCTCAAAAAACAGCAATAAACTTTTCATTTTCCAATCCTGTCAGAACGGCATATCGCCTATATCAAGTTCGTCCTCGCCCAGATACTCGTCTTCTGTGTAAGGCACAAACAATGTGTATTCCTTGTGGAAGTAAAGCGTGACCTTGCCGGTCGGGCCGTTTCTCTGCTTGCTCAGCAGTATCTCGGCAACGCCAGGCTTTGCGTTCGGATTGTAAACTTCATCGCGATAGATGAACATGACGGCATCAGCATCCTGTTCGATCGCCCCCGATTCCCTCAGGTCTGACAGCTGAGGCCTCTTGTTTTGCCGCATCTCCACTGCCCTTGACAGCTGAGACAGCGCTATAACCGGAACATCGATCTCCTTCGCAAGGGATTTAAGGGATCTGGATATCGACGAAATTTCCTGCTGTCTGTTTTCGCTTCTCGGCCCCTGAATTAGCTGGAGGTAATCGATGAAGATTATCTTGACATGTTCCTCTTTAACGATCCTACGGGCTTTCGCCCTGAGTTCCATCAACGATATGGACGGGGTGTCGTCTATGTAGATAGGAGCATGTCTTAACTCCTCAGCAGCCTTAGTCAGTTTGCGGATGTCTTCAGGCCTCAACTCGCCTTTTCTCAACATGTTGGCGTCAATCTTCCCCTGCATGCAAAGGAGCCTCTGAACGAGCTGGTCGGCAGACATCTCGATGCTGAAGATTGCTGTCGGTATGCCTTCGTCCACGCTGAGATGCCGCATTATGCTGAGAGCGAAACTCGTTTTTCCCATCGATGGACGGGAAGCTATGACTATGTATTCGCCGGGATGAAAGCCGGTGGTCAGATGGTCCAGATCGTCGAAGCCCGTCGGGATGCCGCTCACTTCGCCTCGATGCTGGATGAGGGCGTTTATCTGGTTAAACACCTCGTTGATCATCGACGGCACATACTGAAATCCTGTCCTCATCCTTTTGGCCCTGATGTCCAGAATCATCTGCTCAGCGTGATCAAGCAGGTCATCTGCGGAATCGTATTTCTGCATGTATGCGTCTTCGAGTATCCGGGAAGTTACCTCTATCGCCTTGCGATAGAGCGATTTCTCTATCAACAGGTCGAGATGGCGATCAAAGATTGCGGGTGATGATGCCATCGAGACGAGTTCCGCAATGTATTTGGCGCCGCCTATCTCCTCAAGCTGGCCCCTGCGAGCCAGCTCGTCCTTGACGGTTATGGCATCCACAACGGTGTTTCGCTCGAAAAGGTCGTGTATAACCCTAAAGATCTTTTTGTGATGGGGAAAGTAAAAATCTTCCTCCCGCAGCTGCTCCATGCCCTTCAAAAGCGCGTTATTATTGAGAAGCATAGCTCCGAGAACCACTATCTCGGCCTCTATCGAGTGGGGAGGAACCCTTCCGCTCTCGTTTCCCGTTCCATTCATGACGGTCAAAAGTATAAAGGTTATGTTTTATGCCCGATTTTCCGTTTTCGCTCCCCCTACTCTGCCGATTTTGACCATCTTTGCACAAAATCTGTGCAGCATGATGCCCCCTTTTGCACAGGAACAGTGCGGCTTAATTTCAATAAGCGGCTCGATTTCGCTGTCATAGAGCCAAATCTGCTCAATGGCATAAAATTTGCAAACCTAAAAACCGAAGAAAGGAGGATAAACATGAACAGGTTGTCTATGGTTGGCCTTGCAACTTTGATCCTGCTTGGAACGGCGATGACGGGGTGCGATGAGTATGTCGAGGACACCACGCCGCCGTTCAAGCCTCGTGGCGTCAGATCGATCACCGGAGATGGCAGAGTTACTCTGGTCTGGCTCGCCAATCAGGAGAGCGATCTTGCAGGGTATCATGTTTATCGAAATGACCAGCCTTCGGGTTACTTTGAACGAATTGGGACAACAAGCGATACATTTTTCATCGATCGTGATGTTGAAAATGGGCGAACATATTACTACGCCATAAGTGCTTTTGATATTCACGGCAATGAGAGCGATCTATCGGATGAACTCGTTTTTGATACGCCCCGTCCGGCCGGCGAAAATGTGATACTCAGGGATTATCACACCCATCCGAGTAACGCCGGATGGGACTTTTCGACCGCTCAGGTGGTCAGTTACAACGATGTTCTTTGTGACATTTTTTACGAATACGATACAACTTACGGCCTGCATTTCATGAACACGACGAACGGAACTGAGATTCAGGATTTCGGTTACACCGAATCGCTTGACGATATCGATTATGCGCCTGAGGAGGGATGGTCGCGGCTCGGATGGGTGGAGCTCATTCGCGGGCATTCTTACATAGTCAGGACTGCTGACATGCACTATGCCAAATTCAGGGTCACCGCGCTTGGCCCTGGCTACTGCCAGTTCGATTGGGCGTATCAGGTCGATCAAGGCAACCGTGAGCTGGCAATCAAAGATGTTAAAACAGTGGAAGTCGAGGGGAGGTGAAAAACATGAAGTTGTTGCGTAAATGTTTGTTAGCTATCGGGCTTTTGACCCCGTTTGTGTCTGTGAACGGGGCAGGATGGGGCAGGATAAGCTTCATCGATGGCGATGTTTTCATCATCGGCGTTGACGACGAGAGATGGGGGTATGCCACGATCAACACGATCGTCGAGGAAGGAGACATCATCAGGACGGAAGCGGGCGGCAGGGTTGAGGTTCAGCTGTCCGATGGCACGGTGGTCAGGCTCGATGAGCTTTCGGAGGCGGAATTCACCGTCATGGAGGAAGACGGCACGACGCTCGTCACCACTGTTTACGGCATCGTTGCGGCCAGTGTCCCCTACTGGACCAGGATGAGGTATCTGCATATTGCTTTCACAGGCGGCGATGTTGAGCCGTATCGTGGCAGTAAGGTGCGCGTTGAGGTCGATGACAACGGGGATTCCTATGTGATAGTGAGAAAGGAGGGCGCAATCCTGCATTACGCCGATGGGCGTAGAGTTCTGAGGACACACCGAATTGCCTACATCAACGCGGACGGTGAGCTTGTCTGGACGGACAGGTATTACGATAGGGATGCGTTCGACAGGTGGTGTGATATGCGCGACAGGGATGTTTTGAGGCGGCCGGACTCGGATTACTACGGCGAGGTGCGGCTTGGCCTCTACATCCATGTTGGGCTCTCTGAGCTGGACATGTATGGGCGCTGGCGCAGGGTGCCGGGCTACGGCCTCGTCTGGGTGCCCTTTGTTGATGCATCGTGGCGGCCTTACGCAAATGGACATTGGGTCTGGAGTTCGCGCTGGGGCTGGGTCTGGGTGCCCTATGAACCCTGGGGCTGGGTGCCGTTCCACTACGGGAGATGGGCGTTTGTGGCAGGTGTCGGCTGGATCTGGGTGCCGGGATACGAGTTTGCGCCCGCATGGGTGGCGTGGTCGTATGGCCCCGACTGGATAGCGTGGGCGCCGCTCGACCCATGGGGCAATCCGATCATCGTTATCAACAACATAACGATCATCAACATCGTAGATCGGAGATCGTTCTGCGACCCGGTTTACAGGTATCGACCGCCTGTGAGAGGCAGATACACCAAGCCGTATCGCACTTCATCGGTCAAGGTCAACGCTGGCGATTTCACAAAGAGCTCTCGCTGGACCACAAAACCGCCGATCGACTATGCAAAACCGACGCCCCCACCGCCCAAAGTCAAAACTCAGCTCGTTTCCGAGCGTGTGAAGACCATTGAAGTCATTGAAAGATCGCCAATCAGCAAGCTCAAACCGTCGATCGTCAGTGCCAAAATCGAAAGAGAGACGAAGCTCAATCCCGCTCTGAAGTCGAAGGTCACCGTTCCGACAGGCGTAGTTGACAGGGAAAAGGTCACGCCACGCAAACCTCGTGTCAAAACGCCCTCTGCTTCAAGAATTAGTCCAATCGAGCCCCAAACTTCTACTGATGCAGCGGACAGGCAGACGGTTCTACCGCGCAAACCACGCATCAAAAGGCCATCTACCTCAGGCGTTAGCCCGATAGAGACACCGAAACCGTCAGATGACGCAACGGACAGGGACACAAAACGCATTTCGAGAACCCGCAGATGGCGGAACATCATGGGCAACAGCAATGTCGGGAACGACAGGAGCGATACACCACGGCGCAGGGTCTCAGTGCCAACCATCAGGGATAAAGCTAATGAGACGGATAAGAAACAGTCCGACAGGAAAACCAACCCGCGCGTCATCTTCAGGCGCAGCAGCTCATCCGGAGATTCAAAGAGCAAAGCGAAGAAGGAAGACACAGGGTCAAAAATCCGTTCAGGTGACGATAAGAAGAAAGACAGGCGGACAATCAGGCGCCCCACGAGCAGGAACAGCGACCGCGTTCGCCGCAGAACATTGGTGAGAAAAACGAATGACGAGAAGAAAAAGCACAGGAGGACCACTTTCAGGAATGGCGTCAGTGAGGAGGTGGGAAAATGAAGGCCACAAAGATTGGGGTCGCCATTTTGACCATCAGTTTCCTCCATGCGTCGGCTGTCCTCGGGGCCGCCGATTCAACGGCCGTGAACCCGGTCAAAAAGCCCCGTCATGAGACGGTCAAGCGTGATACATTCGTTGATCGTGACAAAGACGGGGTCAACGACCTGAGATCAAGACGGCGGAACAGCCTGTTTATCAAGATAATCAAAGAGCACAAGCAAAAACCGAAAAGAAAGAAAAAATCTTAACCTGACACCACTATGCCCCATTGATCTACATCCTTGTTAAAGGGGGTGGCGAAAGCCGCCCCCTTTGTCTAATTCACTTGTATTTGAGTGATTTTTGCGATTGACGCCCCTTGCATTTGCGCAATAAAATAGAGATACAACTAATTACTTTTCCCCTGGGCGGTGGTGGACATTCACCCGTAGGGGGCAGAAATCGATCTTATTAAGGATCAAATGTAAAAGGGTGAATAAAAACAAACGGAGCGATGAACAATGGAAAAGCCCTTTGAGATAAGATGGCACGGGCGCGGAGGACTGGGTGCCAAGACCGCGGCCCTGCTGCTTGGGGAGGCGCTTGCCAAGACCGGCAAATACATCCAGGCCTTCCCTGAATACGGGCCAGAGCGTCGTGGCGCTCCGGTTAAGTCATACAACCGCATATCGGACAAGCCGATCAGGATTCACAGTGGAATTAAGGAGCCTGATGTGGTTGTCGTCATAGACCCAACGCTTCTCGGAACAAAAGCTGTGGTGGAAGGACTTAAACCCGGTAACAAATTCCTTGCCAACAGCTCCCTCTCCCCTGAGGATCTCAAGAAGAAGTTTCCTCAGTTAGAGCCTTTCGAGGTTCACACGGTCGATGCAACGAAGATAGCGCTCGACATACTCGGCAGGAACATCCCGAACACTCCGATGCTTGGCGCTTTGATAAAGGTCCTTCCTCTTCTGCCTTTCGACGATTTTCTCAAGGCCATCGAGGAAAGGCTTTCTCACAAGTTCTCGACCGACATCGTGGAGAAAAACATAGAGGCCGTGAAAAGGGCCTATGAGGAGGTTCAATGATGCCTGCTCCAAAAGAGAGGAAATGGGACGAACTGAAAGGGTGGAAGGAACTTGCGGAGATCTCGCCTGGCGCGATAGTGCCGGGGGTCCCCACTTCGCCCGAATATCTGACAGGCGATTGGCGTGTTGAACGTCCCGTCTGGGACGAGGACAAGTGCACGCATTGCCTGCTCTGCTGGGTATTCTGTCCCGAAGACGCTATAATGCTGAACATATCTGAAGACGGAAAAGTGGTTAAGATGATCGGCATAGACTACGATTACTGTAAGGGATGCGGCATTTGCGTTCGTGCGTGCCCGCCCAAGATACATGCTCTTGAAATGGCACCGGAGGAGGTATAGCCATGGCGAAAAGGAAAACAACGAGGATGGCGCTTACTGGTAACGAGGCCATGGCTTTCGCCATGAAGCAAATAAACCCTGATGTCGTCGCAGCTTACCCCATCACGCCCGCCACGCAGATCGTCGAGCTGTTCTCGAAATATGTCGCAGACGGCGAGGTCGATACCGAGTTCGTGCCTGTTGAGTCCGAGCATTCCGCAATGTCTGCATGCGTCGGTGCATCGGCAGCCGGTGCCCGCGTGATGACAGGCACTGCTTCCCAAGGCCTTGCTTTGATGCACGAGATCCTTTACATCGCAAGTGCATTGAGGCTCCCGATTACGATGTGCGTCGTCAATAGAACTCTCTCCGCACCTATCAACATCCACTGCGACCATTCCGACACAATGGGTTCGCGCGATGCGGGCTGGATTCAGATCTACACCGAGAATGTGCAGGAGGCCTATGCATCGACCATCGTCGGCGTCAAAACGGCCGAGAAGGCCAACCTGCCAGTCATGGTCACCACGGATGGCTTTGTCCTCTCGCACAGCATGGAATCCCTTGATGTGTTTGACGATCAGGATGTCAGAGAATTCCTCGGCCAGAGGAAGCCTCTCTACAATGTTCTCGATGTGGATAACCCGATAACCGTTGGTCCGCTTGACCTTCAGGATTACTTCTTCGAGCACAAGCGTGGCCAGATTGAGGCCATATTCGAGGCAAAAAAGCACATCTACGACGCCCACCGAGAATTTGCCGAGTTCTTCGGCATTGAGCTACCCGTGTTCATGGAGCCTTACAGGCTCGACGATGCGGAATACGCTATTGTCGTGCTCGGCTCCTCAGCAGGCACAGGCAAAGAAGTCATTGATAACCTTCGTGACGAAAAAGGCATGAAGGTCGGTCTTCTCAGATTGAGAATCTTCAGACCGTTCCCTTACGAGGAGCTCCAGCAAGTTCTTGGAAAGGTGAAATACCTCGCCGTGATGGATCGCGCAGACTCGCTCAATACAATGGGCGGCCCTGTGGCAACTGAGATCGCTCGCGCTCTCTATCATCTTTCGGAGAGACCGATTATCCACAGCTTCGTTTACGGACTTGGCGGACGCGATGTGCCACCTGAGAACTTCTACGAGGTCATCGAGAAGATGCAGTGGATTGCAGCCGGCAACACGCCTGACCGCATGGTAACCTATGTTGGCGTGAGGGAATAGGAGGGAAATCATGGCTCAGAAAGCAAAAACTTTGAGAGATCTTGCCCGCATGAAAAGGGCATTGGCGCCAGGCCACAGGGCATGTGCAGGCTGCCCGTTCCCTGTCATAGTTAAACTTGTGATGAGCGCAACCGATTACCCGCTCGTCGTCGCAAACGCCACCGGCTGTATGGAAGTGACCACTACTATCTTCCCCTACACTGCATGGCCTGTTAACTGGATACACAACGCTTTTGAGAACGCCGCCGCCACAATTTCAGGCGTCGAGGCAGCTTACAAGGCATTAAAACGCAAGGGCAAAATCCCGGCGGACAAGGAGATCAAGTTTGTGGCATTCGGCGGTGACGGTGGAACTTACGATATCGGTCTTCAGGCTCTGTCAGGCGCTCTTGAGCGTGGCCACAACTTCCTCTACATCCTCTACAACAACGAAGGTTACATGAACACAGGAATCCAGAGGTCAAGCGCTACCCCGAAATATGCGTCCACAACGACATCTCCTGCTGGAAAGGTTATTCCGGGTAAGTTGCAGTGGCGCAAGGAGATAACTGACATCATCATCGCCCACAATCCGGCTTACGCAGCACAGGCGAGCCCGGCCTTCTGGAGCGATCTGATCAGGAAAGTGCAGAAAGCCCTTGAGGCTGACGGCCCAAGCTTCATAAATGTTATAAGTCCATGCCAGCCCGGATGGAACTATCCGCCTGACCTTTCCATCGAACTGACCAAACTCGCTGTGGAGACGAAATACTGGCCGCTCTACGAATACAAAAACGGCGGTTGGAAGGTCAACTACAAGCCGAGAAAACCCATACCGATTATAGAATTCCTCAAACCGCAGCGCCGTTACAAACACATCCTGAACAGGCCTGAACTGATAGAGGAGATCCAGCAGGAAATCGAGAGGCGCTGGGAAAGGTTGCTCAAACTTGAGGAGGCATTTCCTCTCAAGGAGTAAGCGGCCAAATCGCTCAACGGAAAGTGAAGGGGGCGGATTGATTTCCGCCCCTTTTCGTTTTGGGGCGGATGGCGTCTTATAGCAGGTTTTTTATGGTTTTGATCGGCAGGCTGCGTTTGATGCTTTTTGCCTCTTTGCCTTTGATGAACTCAACCGTCTTCTCCGACACCCGAATTTCGTCGTATCCTTTTTCCATCGCCAGCAACTTGTAAGATGTTATCTGGAGCAGGTTTTCGACTTCATTCGGGAGTCTGCCGAACCTGTCCATCAGCTCCTCGCGTATCTCGTTGAGCTGCCTTTCGTTGCGTGCATTGCTAATGCGGCGATAGAACGACACACGCACATCCGGTTCGGAGATGTAGGATTCGGGGATGAGTGCGGAGATGCCTTTGATGGTAACGGACGGCTCTTTGAGCGGCTCCTGACCTGACAACTCGCGGACAGCTTCCTCTAACATGGAGAAAAACATCTCGACGCCCACAGCGTTTATGTGGCCATGTTGCTCTCTGCCAAGCAGATTGCCGGCTCCTCTAATCTCCATGTCGGCGAGCGCAATTTTTATCCCTGAGCCCAGCTGGTGGTAAGTCGCAAGCGCACGAAGCCGCCGTTTCGCCTTCTCGCTTATCGTTTTCGGGACGAGGAAATAGGCGTATGCCTTCACTATCGACCTGCCAACGCGTCCCCTGAGCTGATGGAGCTCGGCGAGGCCGAACCTGTCTGCGTTTTCTATGATCAGCGTGTTGGCTCTCGGAAAATCCACGCCAGCCTCGATTATCGAGGTTGATACGAGGACATCGATCTTCCCTTCATAGAAGTCGATGAAGATGTCCTCCAGCTCCGACTTTTTCATCCTGCCATGTGCAACTGTGATGTTGAGCTCCGGGAAAAACCGCCTCAGCCGTTCTGCGACCTTTTCAATGCCCTCTATCCTGTTGAACACATAAAACACCTGTCCGTGTCTTTTCATCTCCCGCTCAATCGCTTCTATCACAATCGAATCGCTGTATTCAGCGACGATTGTCTCGACCGACTGCCGTCCGATCGGGGGCGTCGTTATGAGCGATAGGTCGTAGATTTTGCCGAGCGCTGCATAGAGCGTTCTCGGGATCGGCGTTGCCGTGAGCCGCAGAGTATCAACCAGCGGGTATTTTTTTCGCAGCTTCTCCTTCTGAGCCACACCAAACCTATGCTCCTCATCGATTATCAGGAGACCGAGGTCCTTGAACTCGACATCATCCCTCAAAAGCCTGTGCGTGCCAATGACGATGTCGATTTTACCCTCCTTGAGCTCCTGAAGTATCTCTTTGATCCTTGCTGACTTAACGAGGCGCGAGACCATTGCAACCCTTACCGGGAAGTTTTTAAGCCGTTCCGTGAACGAACGGTAATGTTGAAGGGCAAGCAATGTGGTCGGCACTACGATAGCGACCTGTTTCCCGTCCAGCACTGCCTTAAACGAGGCTCTTATGGCGACTTCCGTCTTTCCGAAGCCAACTTCGCCCGCCACAAGCCTGTCCATGACGCGCTCGGATTCCATATCCCGCTTGACCTCTTCGATGACCCGCTTCTGATCCTCGGTCTCCTCATACGGGAAAGAGGCCTCGAGCGCCATCATGAGCTCGTTATCCTTCGAGAACGCAAAGCCTTTGCGCGCTTTCCTCAGGGCGTGAATTCTCAACAGATCGCTGGCTATCTCAAAGGACGCCGACATCGCTCTGGCACGCCTTTTCAACCATCTCGGAGAGCCGATTTCCGTTATCTCAGGCTCAATTTGGCTGTCCGATGAAGATGTAAACTTCTGCACCACCTCAAGGTTGTAAGTTGGAACATAGACATAGCCGTCCTTGAACTTCAATTTGAGGCAATCATAGACCGTGTTCTCGACCTCGATGGTCTCAAGCCCCTCGTAGCGTGCGATCCCGTAGTCGATGTGGACGACGATGTCGCCGGGCTGGAGCGCCGTCAGATCCTCAATCCGTTCCCCGAAAAGCACTGATATGCGGCGTTTTTTCGGTTGAGCGCCCGTAAGCTCCCTGTCCGAGAAGACTGCGAATTTTATGGACGGCATCTGGAACCCCTGAAACACGCTGCCCCTGTGAAACTTTGCCCCAACGAGAGATGCCAATCTCCTGCCTCTCCTCTCATCGTCCGAGAGCATGTAAACCTCGTAACCAGTTGATAACAAACGCTTTATATCGGATTTGAAGAGCTCAAACTGACCGGCATAACGGCTGTTTGCCACGACTTCGATGTCCGAGACAGCCTTATCATGGAACTCGATGGCGTCAAGCCTGTTGGAGCCGGTATCTCGAAGAGATACCGTGAAACGCCCGTTTTTCAGGATAGCGGTTGACCTTTGCGTCAACGGATCGAATATGCGGATGGATTCTATTGTGTCACCGAAGAATTCAACCCTTTTGGGGGCCGTGTCGCCTATGGGAAATATGTCCAGAATTCCGCCTCGCAGTGCGAACTCGCCCGGCTCGGCGACCGAGCCGACGCGCCGATAACCGCTGTCTATCAGCGCATCGATGAGCTCCTCAAGTGGCAGCTCGTCGCCCGTCACGAACTCGTAGAAGATGGTGGATGTCACAAGCTTGAGGTCGGGCGACGCGATGATGATGTTTGAAAGGTCTGGCTTTACCGCAAGGTCCCACCCTTCTGCGTCCGCCAGCACAGCGTTGATCGGGAGGTTAAAGGCGTTCGCTATGACCGCTATCTCCTCAATGATTGCAGCACCGAGCTCAGGATCAGTTAGCCTGTAAGCCACAAATTTGTGAGACAGGGCGATATCAGTGAGGACGAGTGAGATAAATCCGCTCGGCCAGCTGGAGCTAATTCCCCTCTCATTTTCAATTTTTTCAGCGACGGGCCTGATTTTTTCCAGAACTATGGGCAAATCCATCAGGCTCTTATCTCACCTGCCTTCCTGAGCGCTATCCGTGTGAACACGGGGCCAACTATTTCGGATATGACGGTTGACGCTATGATGATTGTTAGAAAACCGGGACCGATTGTGTCGCTAAATTCATGTCTTACAAGTATTGCAAGACCAAGCGCAACGCCTGCTTGCGGGACAAGTCCAAGTCCAATGTAGTTTCTCACCGTTTTTTCCATTTTGCCGATTGCGGCGCCCACAAAGGCGCCCACATATTCGCCAAACGGCCTCGCCACTGTGTAGATTATACCCCAGATGCCAAGTTCCTTGAGCTTTTCGACTTCGAGCGATGCGCCGCTTAAGACAAAGAAGAACAGGTAGAAAAGCCAGTCAAACCGTTTCAGGATGTCGAAATACTTGTTGGGCGACTTTACGGAGTTGGCAAGCACGGCACCGAACGCCATGTTTGCCAGCAAGTTGGAGAGGTTGAAATAGGATGCTATGTCCGATGTAATCAGAATTGCACCGAATACGGCCACCAGGATGTCTGTGTCCGAACGGAAAAACTTTGACAGCCATTTGAAAAGGAAAGCGACGACGGCCCCCAGCGCAAGCGCTGCGATAACGGCCACTGTCGCATGCAGGAGCGAAATCAGCACCTCGGACTGGCCACCGCCGTGCCGCAGCAGCATTTTCGCCACAGATTCAGCAAGCGCAAAGACCATGATGCCCCATGCGTCGTCGATGGCCACAACTCCCAGCAAAGTCTCTGTGAACGGGCCGCTCGCTCTGAGTTCCCTGATGACCATAACCGTTGCGGCAGGCGCAGTCGCAGGCGCTATTCCACCGAAAAGAAGCGCCTCGTAAAGCGGAACGCCGATCGCATTCATGACCACGGTGACAAGTATGAACGCACCGATCACCTCGCCCCATGAGATCAGGAAAACCCTTTTGCCGACGCGGGACAACGATTTAACCTCGAAAACCTGACCAAGTGAGAATGCAACCATGCTAAGCACGGTATCAGCTATCAACGACATGGAGCCCATTAGGTTGTCAGGAATTATGTCCAGCACATACGGGCCGAGGATAACTCCGAGGATGAGATACGATGTGACAGCCGGCAGTTTCACCTTTTCGAGTATCCTCGAGAAAACGAGGCCAAGCAGAAATATCAGACCAGACACCAAAAGTATTCGCTCTTCCATGACTCACACCTCGCAAGTTGGATTTTA
>WGAI01000053.1 GCA_015489175.1 Caldifarciminota bacterium
ATGAAACAGGTAAAGGGAAAATTTAGCGGGAAAGGGAGAGGAGGCACATGGAAGTGGGCATGGGAAAAGCGATATTCGCTTAAATCTTTCAATCTTCGTTCTGCCATTGACATAGCCGAGCCCCTTCCGTGTATTACGGGCAAGTGGATTCGCCGCATCCCCCCTGACCATACTGACCCGACAAAACCAAGCGATGTAGAATTTGGGGATGGAACACTAATTAACTTAAAGAACCCACCATGGGATATGGTGAAACCATTGATGTAGTGGTGAGTTATGAAAACTCTTGAAGAGATTCAAGCCATCCTACCCCTGCACAAAGATACCTTGAGAAAGCGGTTCGGTGTGCGCCGATTATCAATCTTTGGATCCTACGCTCGCCGCGAGGCACTCCCACAGAGCGATGTGGATATCCTTGTTGAACTTGAACATCCTATTGGCTGGGAAATAGTTGACCTGCACGACTATCTGGAGAACATACTTGGGCTAAAAGTAGACCTGGTCACCATCGGCGCCCTTAAGCGCAAACCTTGGCTCTACCAGTCGGTGAAGGAGGACCTGATAAATGTCTAAACGGAGTCTCGTGTTCTTTATCAAAGATATGCTGGAGGCCATAACCAAGGTCGAACGATATCTTTGTGGGTTGACATATGAGAACTTTGCGGAAAATGATATGGTTCTGGATGCTGTAGTCTGAAATTTGGAGGTCATCGGCGAAGCAGCTCGCCGCCTTCCTCAGAAGCTCCTTGAGCAGTATAACGATATTGACTGGCGCCGCATGGTCGGATTTCTCAACATCGTAGTCCACGAGTATTTTGATGTGGATCCGCAAATTGTATGGGTAATCGCCACGCAACACCTGAACGAGTTGAAAGGCGTTTTGGAGAAAATGCTCAGCGATTTAGGAGAGGAATGAATATGCGCACTTTTCAGGGAATGCTCATCGACCTGCCTTTCGCTGACCTTCCGCCTGCATGGCAGGATCATAATCTGATGCAGATTTTCCCAAAACCAAACGCGACTGTGGAATTACCAGCAAGAAGCCATTAAATATGCCATCAAAGCGCTCTGTATAAAAACTTTCGAGATTACGCAGACGAACCGAAGACGGCAAATACCGGGTTCAGGGGACACCTTTTGTCATGGTATCGTGAAAATGGGCTCAAAGCAAACTTGGATATTCCGGTTGAAAAGCAAAGACAGGATGTGCGCAAATTGATGGAAAAATACCATCCGATTTGTGGCCAGATTTTGACTTAAGCCGATGAAAACGGGACTTGAGGTGCATTTATCGACACAGGTAGGGTGTTTACATTATCATTTACGACATGCAAGTTTTTACGGGAAGCAAATATAAAGACCGGGTTTACAAGTTCTACGATGTGGTAAAGGGGGCTAAAACCTGCCTCGTGGTGCCACACAACAACCCTGATCCCGATGCAATATCCTCAGCCCTTGGAATTGCTTACCTCTTTGAAAGGAAATTCGGAGGGAAGGCTACAATAGGTTACCGTGGTATAGTTGGTCGGGCGGAAAACAAGGCCATGGTTGAGGAACTGGGGATAAAACTCGAGCCGTTTTACCGCTTAAATCAGGAGGACTTTGATTGTCTTGTGCTTGTTGACACACAGTTTAAGGCACACAATCACCCATTGACTGTTATGCCCGATGTTGTGATCGATCATCATGCCATCATAGCTGAGGAAAACGATGTGCCTCTGGCGGATTACCGTCCGGAATACGGAGCTTGTGCCACAATAGTGACGGAATACCTGATCGTTTACGGCGTTGAGCTGCCGGCTCAGGTTGCAACCGCCTTGTTCTACGGAATAAAGACCGATACGCGCGACCTGAGTCGAAAGAGCACAGATTCTGATGTTGAGGCCTACAAATTCCTCTTTCCATTGATAGACAGGGGAAAACTTGCCAGAATTGAGTATCCGAAACTGCCGCTCGAATATTTTAGATCGTTTTACCATGCACTCGGAGAGACATGGCTCTATGAGAGCGTAGCTATCTCCACCATAGGAACCCTATACCGTCCGGATCTTGTGGCAGAAGTCGCAGAATATCTCTTGAGGATAGAAGGGATTAAATGGTCGATCGCTATTGGATTCTATCGGGGCGATCTCTACATATCACTCAGGACCGACACCTCAGAGGAAGCAGATGCTTCTGATGTTGTCCGCGATGTGATAAACAGCAAAGGCACGGCCGGAGGACACAATGTTATGGCTGGCGGGTATATTCCCGATGTGCCACTCGAAATGAGGGAGAGTTTGGTTCAGAGCATGGTGGAGAGCATTATCAAACGACTTTTGAAAGACCCTCAGAATGTCACTCCTGTGAGATTAATCCCGGCAAAAATTTCCTGACGATAGCTTCAAATTCGTTCAGAAACTTGTCTGTCACGAAGGGCTTTTTTATCACGCCGATGATAACATCTTCAAATCCCTGGGTTTCCTGCTCAAGCAAGCCCTGCTCCATGCCAGTTACAAGAATTACCTTGTTGCTGAGTTCTCTCGCAGTTTCAAGAACCATTCCTATATCACCGGAGGATAGCATTACATCCGAAATCACAAGGTCATATTTCCCATCCCTGAGCAGTTCGCATCCCTCATCCGCCGAATACGCTGTATCAACCGATACATTGGGATATTCAAAACCAAGAATTGTTTCTATAAGACCAGACAACTCATGGCTATCCTCGATAAGCAAGATTTTATATTCTTTCATGGTTTTAATTATAATCTCAAAACTATTGGCAAAAAACACCATCCCCCACATTCTCTCTAACGCCAGCTTAAAAACCATAAAAACTGTTTTCTCACACCAATCGTGTATAATTCTCAACACATTTAGCTTTTGGTGAACGGATAGTTGACCGCTTTATTAAGGTGGCTTAACATCAAGCTCCAAATACATTGAGATTCATAAGGAGGAGAGAAAGATGGGACTTTTGATCGCTTTGATTATCAACACTATAAACCCGGGCTTTGAATTTCTCAGGATAGAGAACATGTCGCCGGGTATAGATGCCATCAACGGTGTCTGGGAAAACTACGCACAGCTCAGCATGAGCGGCAATTTTGCAGGCTTCAATTACACTTCATGGTTTCTCGACGAGTCCATCTACTCGATTTACGCCAAAAAGGGCAGCTGGGGCGTGAGGTTCAGGTATTTCAATATGGGCGAAGTGGAGTATCAGGGGGAACAGCCGAGGGACGACCTCATGTTAAAGTTCTCACCTTACGCTTCTGAGCTTTCGGTCGGCAGGGCGTTTAGGATCGACGACGAGACATCCTTCGGTGTTGGAGCCACAGGGTTCATGTCAAGGCTTTATGAGACAACGGCCACAGGTTATAGCCTCTCAGTTGGTTTGCTCTACATGCCCCACAGAGTCAAAGGACTATCGATTGCGGCCTACATCAAAGACTTCGGCTTCAAAAGGGCATACATCGGCACCCCGATAAATGTCCCAACGGAGGCGACGGCAATGTTCCAATACAAAATCAAAGATCGGGCTGTTGTGGGTTACGGCTGGAAAAAAGCGCTCACCTTCAAGTCCGATTCGATATCGTCCAACCTCGAAAATACACATATCTTCTACGGTAAGCTGATGTTTAACGATGTAGAGGTTTTCGCATCCTATGAGAAAGGCAAAACGGTTATCCCGCTGACGGTTGGACTGAGCTTTTCTGTCAAAAAGAAGCTCAGGTTCTTTTATATTTACAGGCATGGATTTTACAATCTTAATTCTCCTTTCATGACAGGGATACAAATGGAGTTTTGAACCATGTATTTGCTCGATTTCGAAAAGCCAATATATGAGATAGAACGAAAAATCGATGAGCTTAAGGCTCTTGTTGAGGAGCACCCAGAATTGAAGCGCGAGCTTGAAGAGCTACAAAAGCGGGCAGAACGAATTAAAAAGCGGGTCTATACCAACCTGACCAGATGGCAGAAGGTGCAGCTTGCAAGGCACCCAGATCGTCCCCATGCGATAGACTACATAAAGGGCATGGTCTCAGATTTTGTTGAGCTGCACGGTGACCGTAACTTCAGGGATGACCCGTCTATAATCACTGGACTTGGCAAGATTGACGGCATCAAGGTGGCCATAGTGGCTGAGGAGAAGGGGCGCGATGTCAACGAGCGGGTCTATCGCAACTTCGGTATGCCGCATCCTGAAGGTTATCGCAAAGCCATGCGTGTGATGGGGCTTGCTGACAAATTCGGTCTGCCTATCATCTCGCTTGTGGATACTCCCGGCGCATATCCGGGCATAGGTGCCGAGGAGCGTGGTCAGGCAATGGCCATCGCCGAGAGTCTGAAGTTCATGTTGAAACTGAAGACCCCAATCGTTGTGGCTGTCATTGGAGAGGGCGGCTCAGGAGGCGCACTCGCTATAGCTGTGGGAGATGTGCTGCTTGCAATGCAATTTTCGATCTATTCGGTTATCTCTCCTGAAGGCTGTGCGGCGATTCTCTGGCGTGACGGCAAGCTTGCTCCTAAGGCTGCCGAAGCGCTGAAACTGACTGCCGATGACCTGTATGAGCTCGGAATCGTCGATGAAGTGGTGCCTGAACCGCCGGGGGGCGCACACCGCGATCCGGAGACCGCAATCCTTAACCTCAAAAATGCGATCCTGAAACACCTCAACACCCTTATGAAGATCGACGGCGACCGAATTATGCAGATGAGAAGAGAACGTTACAGGAAGATCGGATTTTTCAAAGAGTAACAGGTAATTCGGATGGGGAGAAAGCTGCGGAAAATAAGGTTGTATTTTTATAAATTCCTTCGTTTTTTCAAAAAAGTCTGGTATAAGTTCCGTGATGACGAAGATTTTTTGAAAGCTCAAGCCCTCTCGTATTCAAGCATTCTGGCTTTTATTCCTCTCACTTTTGTGGCCTTGTGGATTATACCCACAAAGATATTTCTTGACCCTCTCAAAGAGAGGATTCAGGCCATCCTTGTCTCCATTTTCATACCTCAAGCGGCTCAGAGGATAAACGCATACATTACCGAATTTCTGAGCAATGCCCAATCGCTTGGCATTTTCGGAGCCGTCTCGTTCATAGTAACATCGGTGATGTTCCTTGAAACGGTCGATCGCGCATTTGGTGACATTTGGGGCATCAGAAAAAGGTCATTCTGGGTGAGATTGGCCCTGTTCTGGTCATTTGTGACCGTGCCGCCTATACTCATGGGAGTGTCAATCTACCTGAATTACCTGATAAAGACCAAGATCACATTCCATTTTATAGAGCTGATTTACATTCCGTTGCCCTATGTGTTCGTCGTCCTGGCCCTGACATTGGTCTATGCTGTCTTTCCTTCTGCTGATGTGAGTTTCAAATATGCGCTCGGAGGTGGACTTTTTGCAGGTGTGCTGTGGCATATAGCCAAATACCTGTTCAGCTGGTATGCCTACCGAACCATAACCTACAAAACGATTTATGGGTCACTATGGCTTATACCCGTGTTCATTTTCTGGCTTTACATCGTGTGGACGGTCGTGCTTCTTGGCGCTGAGGTCGCTTATGTGTTGCAATGGCCCACTGGCAGAGGCAGGAGGAGTTTTTACCGCATTATGTTGCTGTTGAGGTCGTTGTATCTCAACCTATTGCACGGCAAAAAGCCCCTCAAGAGGAAAGTCGCGATGCGGGCGTGTGGGATAAAAAGGGAAGAGTTTGAAACGCTGCTATCGGAAATGGAGAAAAAGGGCTGGATACTGGAATGCGAGGATGGCCTAACGCTCGCAAGGCTGCCCGATAGGATTCCGGTATCCGAGATAATAGTCCTGTCGGGCATTTTCGAGGAAGGATGGGACAAGCGTATGAACATGGCCGTGAACTATGTGAAAAACAGGCTTTCTGAAAAGATGGATTTCACGCTTGGGGAACTTTTTGAAAAAGTTTGCGGCATACCTCACAAGACAGACAGCTCCCAACCCTGCAAGGAGCCGTCGGAAAGCCCCGCCTGAACTTGTTGAACTCCACCTCCAAAAATCTATTGCCAACTCCCATGTTGATCCTGTTGAAAGGTGCATTTTTCAGATAGTCCACATCGGACAGGTATTTGCGGATGTCATATCTCAGTCTCTTCAATGCGTTTCGTGGGGGGATTTTCTCACGCGCGGAGAGCAGAATGGCATCCGCAAGCTCCTCGTCCCCTCTCGAGAAAACCGCCTGCAACTCGGTCTGCCGCCCGGCATCGATGTGAAATTCAACATCTTTTAACTTCAAAAGCCGCGTCCTCCGCTTCAGCTCCCTTACAGGCGTGAATTCGACAAATCTGAAAGGTGTATGCGGTTTGGGGACGAAACCTGAAACAGTGACCGAGATTCCCCCGTCGAAAACAGCACGTATCTTATCCACAAGGACATTTATGCCGATGACATCCTCCTCCGTCTCACCCGGCAGACCGATCATGAAATACAGTTTCAATCTGGGAAACCCTATCTCCGCGGCCATTTTGACTACATCGAGGATAACATTATCCGAAATCGGCTTGTTGATGGCGTTTCGGAGTCTTTCGGTGCCGGCCTCAGGTGCGATCGTCAATGTCCTCATGCCATGTGAATGAAATTCTTCCAACAGCTCATAGGTCAGTCTATCAGCTCTGAGCGATGAGACGGTGACATAACCGATGTTTTTGGGGACGCTCCGCAGGAATTCGAGCAGCTGCGGATGGTCAGAAACGGCGCTCGCCACAAGGCCAAGCGAAACGCCATGCGGCAGTTTCCTCAGTGTATCGATGAAACCGAACAGGTCCCTGTATCTCGGCGGCAATGAAACATAGCTCAACAGGCAGAAACGGCATTTGTGCGGGCATCCGCGCATAATCTCTATCAGAAACGAGTTGCCGAACACGACCGACGGATCGAGGAACGCGGAATAGCTTTCAAATCGGTCGGTATCCATTTCAAAAGCCCTGATAGCGTTTTCCTTCCGATCGGGGATGTATAGGAAATCGAGCTCTTCCCACTGATCGATGGTTGCCTCAGGATTAAGTGGAACGAACCGCTCCATCATTTCGGGCAATGTAGCCTCGGCCTCTCCGATGACTATCGCATCGAAAAAAGGAGCTATTGGTGCGGGATTTGCGGATGGAGCAATGCCGCCGGCGATCACGGTCTGAAAAGGTCGTTCCATCCTGAACGGCGGAAGACCTGACTTCAGCAGTATCTCGATGGCATTCGGGTAATCTAACTCGAACGAAAGCGTGAAGATTATCAGGTGGAAATCCGACAACGGCTTACCTGTCCTCAAACCGCGCAGTCTGTCTTTGAAAAACAGATCTACGAGCCCGTATCTGTTCAGAATTCTGAATAAGGTGTGGATGCCAAGCCCGGAGGCGCCAAGCCTATACTCAAGTGGAGAAACAATCGCTATGAGCGGCGAGCCGACCCGCAGCTCCTGAACCAACCATTTGAACATCAAAACCTGCGACCACTTCCCGGCCCGAAGAGGGTATCTTTGCCTTTCTTCCTTTTGTATGCAGGCTCTCTTATATCCTCAGCTTCCCCTTCTCCCCTCGAACTCTTAATAGTCGATATGACTTTGCTTTTGGACATGCCGATGCCTGTGGCTATGAGATTGACCTGTATCTTCCCTTCCATCTCCGGGTCGATAACCATCCCCATTATAACTTCAGGGTCGTAACCGCCTTTTGATGCTTCATCGTAGATTATCTGAGTGGCTTCTTGAACTTCGTGAAGTGAAAGATCCTCGCCTCCAACGACATTTATTAGTATCCCTCTTGCACCCTGAATGCTCGCTCCATCGAGCAGGGGGCTTGAGATAGCTTTTTTGGCGGCTTCCTTGGCGCGATCGTCACCTGAAGCCTCGCCTGTGCCCATAATCGCATCGCCGCCCGCCAGCATTATACTCCTGACATCCGCAAAATCCACATTGACCAGCCCCGGCCTGAGAATGATGTCGATTATGCTTTTGACGGCGCGGTAAAGCACATCGTTGACAAGCGCAAAAGCGCTCATGATGGATGTTTTCTTATCAGTTATCTGGAGCAGCCTGTCGTTGGATATGACAAGGAGCGTGTCCACATGGCTTTTGAGCTGACGGATACCCTCCTCAGCTTTGGCCATTCTACGCGGCCCCTCAAACGAGAACGGCTTTGTGACAACTGCGACTGTGAGGGCTTCGAGCTCACGGGTAACCTGTGCCGCAATCGGGATTCCGCCTGTGCCTGTGCCGCCACCCATGCCAGCCGTGAGAAACACCATATCGCTGTTTTCGACGGCGTGCGAGAAAGCTTCGATTGATTCCTCCATCGCTTTCCTGCCGATCTCGGGATTTCCTCCTGCCCCAAGTCCCCTTGTAAGCTTCTCACCAAGCTGAATTTTTTCGTGTGCAATAGCTTTCTCAAGGGCCTGCCTATCAGTATTGGCAGCAATGGTATAGGCCCCTTCGATTTCCTTCTGCATCATGTAGGTCACGGCGTTGGAACCGCCGCCACCGATGCCAGCCACCTTTATGCGGGCTTTCCCCTGTTTCTCCTCATCCGGAGGAAGGATTCTCATCCTATCAGCCTCCTAAAAGTTTTCTTTGATAATCTGCCATACATTTCGGATAAACTCCTTAAAAGAGCGTCCACGATCGGGCGTCTCGATCCCGCCTTTTGTCTCAGCTATGAGTGCCAGTCGAGGCAGTCCGGCGGCCACAGCGTATGCCGGATCCATTATCGGGTCTATAACCCCGGTGACATCATAAGGTTTTCTGACGAACACTGGCAGACTAAGCACCTCCTCAGCCACATACTCAATTCCGGGCAGGTTGGATGTCCCGCCAACCAGAACCACGCCGCCAACCAGCTTGGAAAATCTATCGGACTGCTCAAGCTTCTCCCGCACGAACTCAAAGATCTCCATCACGCGAGCCTCGATAATGTAAGCCACATCCTTCCTGCTGAAGAACTTGACTCTCTGGCCGTAGATGCCATCGACCTGAATGTTGTCGTCATCGGTCTCCTCTGCAAGTGCAACACTGGCAACTCCATGCTCAAGCTTAACTTCCTCCGCTTTGTCAACGGGTATCTTCAAACCGATAGCTATGTCGTTGGTTATGAGCTGACCGCCGAGCGGGATGACGGCGGTGTGCACAAGATCGCCATCATACCATACGGCAATATCTGTCGTGTCCTTGCCGATATCGACAAGCGCGACCCCCTGGTCCATATCCTGCTGCTTCAAAACCGCTGCCGAGGCAGCTATCGGTTGAAACATGAGAATTGGATTCTCGATCCCCCCCTTTGACAAAGCCCGTTTGATGTTCATTATCACCGTGGATTGGGCCGTCACAATGTAGGCTTCCACCTCAAGGCGCATGCCTATCATGCCAACAGGCTCTTTGATCCCCTTCTGGTCATCTATTGTGTAAGAATTTGGATGCACATAGATGACTTCGCGCCCCATCGGTATGGAGATCGTCTTCGCCTGACTTATGACACGACTCACATCATCCTCTGTGATCTCCAGATGAGGGTTGGAGATAGCGATCAACCCCCGTGATGTTGCACCCTTTATGTGTTCCCCTGTAATTCCGACCACCACGCTATCGAACTCGGATTTGGCCATTTGATATGCCTGCTGGGCTGCTTCCTTAACCGACAAAGCGGTCTTTTCGATGTTGACAATTCTGCCATTTCTGATGCCTGTTGATCGTGTCCTTCCGACGCCAAGCACGCGCACCTCTTTGTTCAAACCCACCTCGGCAACTATGGCAGCCACTTTGCCGGAACCGAGATCGATCGCGAGAACCCTCTTGAAATCATCCATTTATCTACCTCCTCAGAATAGCCCAGCCTTCATGCCGGAAATCCAGCACTCTAAAACCATAGTTTGCGGAAATTATGCTGTCCGCAGCTGATAGTTTCAAGCTCAGATCTCCGTCACCCAAAATTATTGTCCTACCATAAGTTAACTGAATAGCACCGTTATCGGCCCGCACAAACCGCTTCTTCAATGCCGGATACGGCTTAAGAGCTTGCAAAACAGCCTGCTTGCTAACTCTTTCCGGCAATTCCGGCAAAACAGGAGAACGCCGCTTTTTAAGCTGTCCGTAAAGGACAATCGCTATAATGGCTATCAGGATATAGCGACCTATTTTACGCTTTTTCCTGCGAGGCCTATACGGGACCATCGAAATCACCCATCATAACAACTTCTGTTTCAAGTTCTATCCCAAACTGCTCCAACACCCTCCTTTTGCCAATTTGAATTAAGCGAAAGATATCGGACGCAGTGGCATCACCAAGATTAACTATGAAATTAGCATGGATGCGGGAATATTCAGCCCCTCCAACCTTAAGTCTCTTCACCCCTGCCTTGTCCAGAAGCCAGCCTGCGGGATGCGCGTCTTTCGGATTTTTGAAAACGCTTCCAGCGGTTCTGCCGCGCGGCTGCTTCCTGTGCCTATCAATGAGAAGCTCCCTCATTCTGGACCTAATTCTCTCCACAACTCCTTTTTTAAGCTCCAACTGCACTCTTAAAATCGGCCCTTCTGACGGCAAAATAGTTTTTCTGTATAAAAATTTTAGTGCATCACTCCTGTATCGCTCAACTCCGGCATCTCCATAGATTTCAATCCAATTCACAAGTTCTCCTATCTCGCGCCCGTAAGCGCCTGCGTTCTGAACGATTGCTCCGCCTACGGTGCCCGGTATCCCGGCGAGCTCCTCAAGGCCAGAGAGCCCCATGTCAACCGTTATCCTTGCAAGGCGAGGCAGTTTTACGCCTGCCTGCACAGTCACTTTTGTCCCATCGATGGAAATTCCGTTGAGCAGGTTCATTCGCACAACCATGCCGCGAAATCCATCATCATGCACAAGGAGATTTGACCCACTTCCGATGAAAAAAATTTCAAGTCCATGTTCCTCTGCAAAATTCAACGCTTCAACGAGTTCCCGTTCGTTGGCTGGCTCAACGAAGAAATCTGCCGGCCCACCAACTCCCCATGTCGTGTATCTGGCAAGCGGTATGTTTCTGAGCAGTTCCATCGTGCAGCCTAACCCTTAAGAAACTCCTCGCCGACCTTCCAGACATCCCCTGCGCCGAGCGTTATGACGAGGTCGCCAGAACGCGCCTCCTTTTTCAGCACATCGAGGGCCTCATTGTGTCCGTTTACCAGAGTTACATCCCTATGGCCTGAATCCTTTACCGCCCTGTATATCAATTCGGCGCTTACCCCTTCGATAGGTTTCTCGCCAGCGGGGTAGATCGGCATGATTATGACCTTGTCGGCTTCGTTGAAGACAGGCCCGAACTTGCGATGCAGGTAGAATGTCCGCGTGTATCTGTGAGGCTGGAAAACGACGATTATCCTGCCGGACCAGTATGAACGCGCAGACTGAAGCACAGCCGCTATCTCGCTTGGATGGTGCCCGTAATCGTCAACGACCTTAACACCGTCTCTCTCGCCCTTTATCTCGAACCTGCGCATGACGCCGGTGAAGTCAGACAGCGCTTTTGCGACTGTGTCGGGCGGTATCTCAAGCTCGATGGCCGCAACAAAAGCTGAAAGTGAGTTTTTGATGTTGTGAATTCCGGGAACCTGAAGGTCAACTTTTGCGAGGAAATGTTCCCTGTAATAAGCACGATAGCTTGAGGCCATCCCTTTGAGCTCGACATCCCTTGCGTGGACATCGGCCTGCCGACTGAGTCCGTAGGTCATTATCCTTTTGTTGATGCGAGGCAGGATGCTGCGAGCACCTTCATCATCGAGGTTTACCGTAACAAGCCCGTAAAATGGAACCCGTTCCGCAAACTGCACGAATGCATCCTTTATCTCATCCAGATTGCCGTATGTGTCCAGATGCTCCTCGTCTATATTAGTGATAACGGCGATCGTGGGGAACAGCTTCAGGAACGATTTATCCGATTCGTCCGCCTCCGCAACGAGATATTCCGAGCCTCCGAGCTTTGCGCCTGTCCCAAGTCCCTTAATTCTGCCGCCGACAACCACGGTCGGGTCGAGGCCGGCGTCCTCAAGCACCTTTGCGATCATCGATGTCGTCGTGGTCTTGCCGTGTGCGCCTGAGACGGCTATCGAGTATTTCATCCTCATGAGCTCGGCGAGCATGTCGGCACGGCGAATTACCGGAATCTTTAGTTCCCTTGCTGCAACGACTTCAGGGTTGTCGTCAGGGACCGCTGTCGAGATCACGAGCACATCCGCATCGTCGATGTTTGCTGGATCATGTCCGTAGTAAACTTTTATACCAAGCGATTCAAGCCTTTGCGTGACAGCCGATTCTTTTAGGTCGGAGCCGGTGATTGTGAAGCCGAGGTTGTGAAGCACCTCGGCAATGCCGCTCATGCCGGAACCGCCGATGCCAACAAAATGCAATTTCTTGAATTTTCCGAATTTCATCTCATTCCTCCAATAGAAGCTCAAATTTTAAGCCCAATTCACCTGAAGCTCATTCCTCGTAGAGAACTAATTCCATGCGTTTCTGTGACTTATCAACTCTTGCGACGACGACTTTGACCTTCTGCCCTATGCGGAAGGATCTGGCGCCGCCGACTTCGACAAGTGCGATTTGAGCCTGATCGTGCTGAAAATTGCCGCCCAGCGTCTCAATCGGGACAAATCCTTCAACAAGGTATTCCGGGATTTCAACGAACATCCCATAAGGTGTTATGTGGGTGACAATGCCTTCGAACACCTCGCCGACTCGATCCTTCATAAATTCGAGCTTTTTGAGATCCCACAGCTCAAATTCGGCCTCCTCAGCGACATTTTCCCGTTCGGTCGAGTGGACGGCTATCTCCTCAAGTCTGGCAATGACATCCGCGCCAACGAGCGGCTTTCCGCTGATGGCGCTCTTGAGCAGCCTGTGAACGACGAGGTCAGGATACCGTCGAATTGGAGATGTGAAATGGAGATAAGCCTCGCTCGCAAGCCCGAAATGCCCCCTGTTCTCAACAGAATAGTGAGCCCTTTTCATCGAGCGAAGTAGGAGGTAGTTCAAGATCGGTTCTTCAGGCCGCCCCTCCGCCATTTTTATGATTCTTTGCAGCTCGATAGGCGTAACCTTATCCACTTCAGGCGGTTCAAAGTTAAGGATGGCCGATGCAAATGTGAGGAATTGCTTGACCTTTTCGGGTTTTGGCGGCTCGTGGACGCGATAGACGGTCGGCAGCTCCCTGTCGTTGAAGTATCGCGCTACCTGTTCGTTGGCGAGTATCATAAACTCCTCAATGAGCTTATGGCTCCATGTGCGTTCGAGCGGCCTGATGTATTCCACAGCGCCGGTCGGCAGAAGTTTGAACTCAGGCTCAGGAAGATCAAAGTCTATGCTGCCCCTCTGTTCCCGATTGGCTCTAAGTTTCTTTGCGAGCTCAAGAGCGACCCTCAACGCCTTTGCGACCGCCTGCCTCGTGCCCCTTCCGACGAACTTTGAGACAGTTTTTGGCGGCAGTTTCTTTCCGTCAAGCATCCTCTGTGCGTCCTCGTAACTCAGCCGAGCCTTCGATTTAATGACTGAGCGGAAAAATCGTGATGACAGCACGCGCCCGTTCCTGTCAAGCCGCATGATCACGCTGAAGGTGAGCCTGTCAACGCCGGGCATGAGGGATGCGAGGTCACTCGACAGCTCATGGGGCAGCATCGGGACGACATAGTCTATAAGGTAAACGCTGGTGCCTCTTTTGAACGCCTCTCTGTCTAAGACAGAGCCCTCGGTCACATAGTAACTCACATCCGCAATGTGCACGCCAAGCTCATAGCCGTCCTTCAGCTTCTTGATAGAAATTGCATCATCGAAATCCTTTGCGGTCTCAGGGTCAATCGTAAAGATCAGCTCCTTTCTGAGATCGAGCCGTCCCTTCTCGACTTTGACATCTCTCATTTCCTTGTGCAAGCGGCGGGCTGCCTTTTTGACCTTGTTGGGGAAGTCTTCCGGCAGGTCGTATTTTCTGAGCACGATGTAGAGGTCTATCTTCGGATCGTCTGCCCTGCCGAGCACCTCAATGATCTCAGCCACAGGCACAACTTTGCCCCTTCTGAGCTTAAAAACGACCTTATCGCCGTCGCGCGCACCACCGGTTTTGCCGCCGGGCACAGGTATCTCTGGTGGTAAGGATGGCTCATCGGGTATAACGACACCGCTTTTCCTGCCGCCGCGAAATGTCCCGATGAATTTCGTTTTGACGCGTTCGACGATTCGGATAACCCTGCCTTCAGGCCTGCGGCCGCCACGCCTCTTCATCCTCACGAGCACGATGTCGCCGGAAATGGCGCCCTTCATCGCATGCGGCGGGATAAACACATCTGGCTCGTCGTCCCGCAACAGGAAGCCAAAACCCTCCTTAAAACGCTGAATCTTGCCTTTGACAAGGTTGAGCCGTTCAGGTATCCCGTATCGTTTCTCGTCTATTCGAATGATCTTGCCCGTTTTTTCGAGCTCTTTCAGGAATTTTTCGACTATGTGTCGGTTTGTCCTTTTCAGGCCGAGCCGTTTGGCTATCGAATTGGTCGTGAGGGCACCGCGCTTTGAACGCTGGAGCACATCGATTATTTTTTTCTCGTTTATCGCTGGCCACGACCCGGTTCTCTGTTTTTTCTTCCGTTTCTTTTTGCCCATATCAACTCCGTTAAATCAACACTGCGATCAGGGCGATCACAATGGTTATGTAGGCGAACAAATCGCCGAATTTTGAATAAAATGTCCCGCCGTAGCCCACAGGCAGGTCTCCGACAAGAATAGAGTTATCGGAGAAAAGTGTGTTTTTCGAGGCGATAACTCTGCCGCTCGGCGCTATGAGCTGGGCGATGCCGTCCTTAGTCGATCTGACGATCGAAACCCTGTTCTCGATAGCGCGCATGGGCACAATTCTGGCATGGCGCTCGTACACATCCAGCCAATCCCACGACGGGTCAGCTATGACCTGAGCGCCCTTTTTGCCCAGTTTACGCGTCAGGTCGGTGAAAACTTCATCGTTGCAGATGACAACGCCGAGCTTAAACTGCTCGACCTGCGTGACCTCGGGCTCGCCCTCTCCCGGATCAGCCTTATCAACAAACGGGACAAGATGATGCTTGTGGTATTCCATCAACATCTCGCCGCTCGGAGATATGACCCATGCGAAGTTGAGCTTCCTTGAGCTGTCATACACCCCGACGACCTGATAGATGCCGAGCTCTCTCGAGAGTGAGGAGAGGAAAGTTTTCATGCTGTCCCTCGTTTCATCCGTGACTTTGAGCACCTCCTCAGGCCACACAACCAACATCGCATCATAGTCGAATGTCGCTTTTCGCACCAGCTCAGCGTATTTGTTGGCCCAGTTGAAGGAGTAATCGGCATCCCTATCGATGACATCCTTGCCCTTCTCCTTCAGGCACACGGTCGCAGTTCGGATATAGCTGCCGTATTCGTTGAACTTGCTAAGCCTGAATGCGCCCCATCCTATCACGGCAACCAAAACAAGGATGGCTATCAAGAGCGTCGCGGCATACCTTTTGAAATCCTTGTTAAAGTAAACGGCAGCACCGATTGCGGCTCCGAAAAAGTAAATCAGGAAGGTAATCCCCCAGACCCCCGTAAGCTCAGCGATTTGCACAGACGCCAGAAATCCCAGCATCGAGTAAGCTATGGATGTGGCTGTCCCGATATTCGAGAGTGAAATCAGGTAGTCAATTGCTGTGAAGAACGAGGCGAGCGCAAGGACACCAAAAAATAACCTCTTTTTCCTGAACTGCTTTTTTGCTATCCAGAGACCAAGACTATACAGCAAGGTAAGCCCTATGACCACTGCAATCGAGATGACGATCGACCACGAAATGGTTATCAAGCCGATGAATCCGATTATCACAAACACTAAGGAGAACAGCAGGATATTAAGTATGTTCGGATTGGAGAGTGCAAAGAACGCTATCGAGCCGCTCGCGACCAGCAGAAGCGGCCAGATGTAAAACGGATGGCCTCCGAGATAGAGACTAAGCCCTCCAACGACGCCAGCCACGACCGAGTAGATGTAATTTTTGATGGATTTCATCTCTCACCTCACTTTAGTTTGACGATAGCCACCCCTGAATCTGTTGCCACATAGGCGAAATCGCCTTTGACCTCCACATCAAACGGAACGCCGCCCATGTTGAGCTGAGCGAGCAGCCTTGGGGCCTTCGGGTTGGAAACGGAGAAAATGAAAAGGCCAGCCGAATTCGTCACAAATAGGTTCTTGTCCGCCAGCTTAATGCCATAAGACTCGCCCTTTATCTTGAAGTTGTAAACCTCGGTCGGCTTGCGCAGGTTTTTAAGGCTAAAAACCTTAAGTCCTGTGGTCGTAGAAACATAAGCGTAGCCGTAGCCAATGGCGATGCTCTTGCCAGTGATGTCCTTGCCTATGGGAACCGCACCTATGAGCTCGATGCTGTCCCTGTCGGCCTTCCTCCAGACGCACAGACTGTCGCCTGCACTAAAGATGTAGTCCTGATAAACTACGAGGTCACTGGAACCGCCCTCCCTGTAAGCCATGATCTCAGGCTTTGCGGGATTTGAGATGTCGATCAACTCAACCGAGTAGATACCGCTTTCGTTTATGTAGCAATCCGGCCCCCATGCGTCTATGGCGAAAACCGGACCGCTAAGTATCAACTGGCCAAGCTTCTGGGGATTTGATGGGTTCGTGATGTTGTAAGTCATGAATCGATAAGGCGATCCCGTGCCGAGTGCCGTTGTGCCCGTGCCGAGATAGAGCACATTCCCATAGACCATCAAACTGCTGACCCGTAAATCCCCGATCTTTTTGCTGGACAGCAAAGTTGGATTTGTGCTGTTGGTGATGTCATAGATCGCAAAACCGTTATTTCCCTGAGCGAGGAACAGGTGGTTACCTTCCATATCAAGCGCATCGACGCTGACCCCTTCGGCTATCCGCGCCACAATCCTGGGGTTCAGATATTGCCCCGGAACGACGGGGAACAGAAACGGCGCGCAGGCCGCAAAAAAAACGGTCACGAGCGCAATAGCCAGCGCTCCCAATGGTATCAATTTTTTCATACCAACTCCTCCCGATTTGGATGTAAATGAAGATTTTACAGTATGAAGGCCGCCTTATCCCTTAGGAGGCAGTTTTCCTGCCCGTTCGGTCAGATTTGCCCTCCAGTTCTTCAGCTTTTCAATGCCAGCCTTCACCTTTTCGCTGAAAACCGTGAGCCTTAGGTCTTCCAGCCTGCTGTGGGCGTCCTCCCTTTTGGCCACCAGCTCCGACGGGCTCGCTTTACCGAGGAATTCGACAGCGGACAGTGCGGCGAGCTCACCCTCAATCATCGCCGTGGTGGCTTCCTCAATGCCAGCAAGGTCTCCTGCCACAAAGACATTGGGCACATTCGTGCGCATATCCTCGTCGTGCCATGGGACATGCCCTCCGAGCTCAGGGATATACGCTATCTCAACGCCAGCCTGCCATGTCAGGTTGATTATCGGCGCAAGGCCCACCGCAAGGCATATCACATCGACATCTAACTCCCGTTCAGTGCCCGGAATGGGTCTGAACCGCTCGTCAACCTGTGCTATGACCGCACCTTCAACCTTTTCGTCCCCGATGGCTTCGATTATTGTATGGCGCGTGAGGATCGGCACGCCGTAGCGCCTCACCTTCGAGGCGTGCACGATGTAGCCGCCGATGCGGGGCAGGATCTCGACAATCGCCTCCACACTGGAGCCAGCCTGCAAAAGCTGATATGTCACGATCAGGCCGATGTTGCCTGAGCCTATCATCAACACCCGTTCGCCGGGCAGCACGCCGTAAACATTCATCAATGTCTGGACTGCGCCAGCTCCATAGACGCCGGGCAGGTCGTTACCAGGAAAGGCGAGCATGTTCTCCCGTGCGCCTGTCGCAAAAATGACGGTTTGGGGCTTTATGTCGATGAGCTTCTCCTCAGGCTCCCTCTGATAGAGTGCGAGCGTCCCATCTTCGTAATACCCAATCGCTGTGGTGCTTAGCATGACGGTGATGTTCGGGTCGTTCATCACCTCTTCCGACAGTTTTCTGCCGATGGCGATGCCCCTGACGCCGGCCATGTGCTCGTAGGAGCCAAAAAACTTGTGGGTCTGTTTGACCAGCTGGCCGCCGAGTTTCCTGTTTTCATCTACAAGGACGGTCTTAACGCCGAATTTCGATGCCATAAGTGCGGCAGACAGGCCTGCAGGGCCACCTCCGACAACAGCAAGTTCGTATCTCTCACTCATCGCTTTCCTCCTGAACGATAGACTCAAGCCCGTGCTGGCGCCTTACATGGATGCCAGGCCTGACAAACTCCATGCATGTCCTGACATTCGGTCTCCCATCCACCACCATCAAACAGGATGAGCATTTGCCTATGGCGCAGAAGAAGCCGCGCGGCCTGTGTTTGCGGGCAGAGTAGCCGAGCACCTTGATGCCGGCAGCATGAAGAGCAGCAGCTATCGTCTCATTTGTGTATCCTTCGATCGGCCTACCTTCAAAATAAAAAACAACTTTCTCACCACGATCAAAATCGAGAACAGGATGATCCTCAATGCGTTTCATTTAACGCCTCCGTGAAAAAGTTTATTTCTAATCCTCGTTGAGGCTTGGGTAGTTAAGCCCAAACCTGCTTCTGTAATAGACTTTCATGCCAGCATACACCACGACGCCGATCAAAACATAGATCGGATAATGCACGCCGATGTTGACGGCATAGATTGCGCCGGACAGCCTAAAAGCGAATTTCACGCTCTTTAAAAACCTCTCTTTTGGGACGAAAGGCGTGTAGATGAACACGATCGCCGTCACCGCTGCCGGGATGAACGCCATCATGTCCTTCAAGACCAAAGCGGTGACAACCGAGGCTAACATGAGGACGGCGCCGACGATTGCGGTCGCCCTCTCGCCCAACAACACCCCAATAGTGATAGCGCCATCCCGACGATCCCCTTCTATGTCCGCTATCGTGGTCTCAGCGTAAACCCCGAAAACTGCGAGGATGTAAGGGACTGAGCTTATGAGCGCCCCTCTGTCTATCCTTTGCGAAAAACTCCAGTAACCCAACAGAAATGTGAGGAATCCATAGCCCAACCCGTTCCAGACCATATCGATAACGGGTCTGCCCTTAAATCGGAACGGCGGCACCGAATAAAGGAAACCCGTAATCCATATCACCGTCAACAGGATGAACGGTTCCCTGCCCATGTAGAACGCTATGGCGAGCCCGAGGACGGACAGGGCGGCCGTGTATAGCCATGCCGACCTGATGGTTATTATCCCTTCAGGCAGAAGGAAAAGCTTTTTGTTTATCCTGTCGGTCTCTATGTCGAAGATCTGGTTGACGATGTAAGCGGTGGCGGATATCAGGGTCAGCGAAAGCATTGCCAGCCAGAACCTGCAGCAAAACGGAAGGTCGATTCCGTAGAGTGAGCCCCTGAATTTAGCGGCGTAATGCCCGTAAAACAGGAACATCCACACGGGCATCATGAGCGTGGGCCTCAAAAGCATGATGTAATCCCAGAGGTCAGCCTTCCTTTTCATCCCCGCCTCCTATCCTGAATTTTCCACGACATGAACGGCATGCGCATGGTCATAGGAGCGTCCTCAGCGACATGCAGGTGCGTAGATAGACTCGTGTAGCCTCTAAAAGGGAGTCGGAAGATATGAGTGGCTGGCCAATCCGCATCAAAGTTGCTGTTTTCCATCGTTATCCTTTCCCGATTTTCATGAGTCAAATTCCAGATAAGGAACTGTAAGCTTACATACTAACCGCCTTTGATGTCAACAGGCCGTTATCACTCATTCAAAATGTTACCGAAATGAAAGCGATCTATGACTAAAAAAGCTACCTATGAGCTTCTCAGAATAAGGGGAGTTACTCTCTGTTCGATGAGCTTTAGTAACATTATCAAATGAGAGTTAACATTTTCCTGGTAACATTTTTTCATTTGACTTGATAAGTGGAACCACGTGGCACAGCGCATTACATACCAATGTCCCCTCGAAAACCTCATCACGATGTGGGACAGAGACCAACCTCTTCAAGATAAAATAATGAAGCCGTTTGGTTCTCTTTGACCACAAAATGAGAAATCGTTAAAATTTCATCACCATGAAATGGACAGCTGACAAAGTAAGAAAAACATTTCTGGATTTTTTCAAGGAGCGCGGTCATGTAATCGTGCCATCATCGCCACTGCTTCCGAAAGGCGATCCGACATTGCTTTTCACGAATGCCGGAATGAACCAGTTCAAGCCGTATTTTCTGCGAATAGTGGAACCACCGTTCACGCGCGCAGCTTCATGCCAAAAATGCATGAGGGCAGGCGGAAAACACAACGACCTTGACAATGTTGGTTTCACACGTAGGCATCACACCTTCTTCGAGATGCTGGGCAACTTCAGTTTCGGCGACTACTTCAAAAAAGAAGCAATCACATGGGCATGGGAACTCCTGACAGATGTGTATGGACTTGAGAAAGAGAAACTCTGGATAACGATATTCCGCGACGACGATGAGGCATTTTACATCTGGCGTGATGAGGTCGGCGTGCCTGAAGACCGGATAATCAGGATGGGCGAAAAGGACAACTTCTGGGAGATGGGCGAGACAGGGCCGTGTGGGCCATCGACCGAGATTCACTACGATCTCGGCCCGGAGATAGATCCCAACCAGAAATCCGTCAGAGAAGAAGGCGAGCGTTTTCTCGAACTGTGGAACCTCGTTTTCACGCAATACAATCGGCAGCCTGATGGGTCACTTGAGCCGTTGCCTCACAAAAACATCGACACAGGTATGGGATTAGAGCGCATTCTCGCTGTGCTTCAAGGCGTTGACTCAAACTATCACACAGACCTGTTCATGCCACTCATTCGGGAAGTGGAGAGGATAACCGGGGTGAAATACAAGCCCGACATCGAGGGCGCGCCACACCGCGTCCTTGCCGATCACATTCGTGCCCTGTCGTTCGCCATCGGAGACGGCATCTACCCATCCAACTTCGGCCGCGGCTATGTGCTCAGGCGAATACTGAGGCGGGCGCATCGTTTCGCTCAGAAACTGGATGTAAATGAGCCTATCCTTTATCGGCTTGTGGGCGTTGTGGCCGAGATAATGGGCGACACTTACCCTGAAGTGCGGCTCAAGAAAACGGAGATCGCTCAGATCATCAAATCCGAAGAAGAGCGGTTCATAAAGACCATCGCGCGTAACATCCCGAGATTGCTTGAAGCGCTCGGCAGGGCTAAGGAGACAGGTGTTCTGTCGGGCGAGGATATATTCAAACTCTACGACACATACGGCCTGCCGCTCGACCTCATAGAGGATTACGCCAGCGACGCCGGCGTGGAAATGGATATGGACGGATACAACCGCTACATGGCCGAGCAGCGCGAGCGTGCGAGGAAAGCGGTTCAATTTGAAGCGACACCGTGGGAGATTTTCGACAATTCGTATCAGGCAAGCGAATTCGTAGGATACGATACCCTTGAAACAGACGGCAAAATCGTCAAAGCACGGCGTAGATCCGATGGCAAATGGGAGATAGTGCTCGACAGGACATCGTTCTATGCGGAATCCGGCGGTCAGGTCGGCGATCGGGGCAGGATAATCGGCATAAACGATGACTTCGAATTCATCGTGGAGGACACTCAGAGGATCGAGGGAGACATCATCCACATCGGAAAAGTCAAAAACGGGGAAATCAAAGGGCAAAAAGTCCATGCCGCTGTCGATAAAGAACATCGATTTGCTTGTGCGCGTGCTCATACAGCAACACATCTCATGCATGCCGCACTCCGCGAGGTACTCGGCGAACATGTGCGTCAGGAAGGTTCGCTTGTGGAACCCGACAGGCTCAGATTTGACTTCGCGCATTTTCAGGCCATGACCCACGATGAGATCAAGCGCGTCGAGCAGATCGTCAACGAAAAAATACTGGAAAACATTGAGCTTACGGTTGAATACATGGATTATCATCGTGCTATCGAGTTAGGCGCCATCGCGCTGTTCACGGAGAAATATGGCCAGAAGGTGAGGGTTGTCTCGATAGGCGATTTTTCAAAGGAGCTCTGCGGCGGAACGCACTGCAAACGCACAGGTGACATCGGATTTTTCAAGATCATAAAAGAGGAAGCGGCGGCGGCTGGCATCCGCAGAATTGACGCCTACACCGGCATGAAAGCGCTCCGCTGGGTGTGGGATGTTGAGGAGACATTGAACGAGGCGGCTTCCGTGCTGTCCGTCGAGCCATCTAAATTGCCCGTCAGAGCCAGAAAGCTCATCGAGGAGCTTGAAGAGGAGAAAGAGCGTTCATCGAACCTGCTCGATCGACTTGCCGCCACAGTGGCACGAGAGCTGGCATCCAGTGCTGAGAGTGTGGGCGAGGTCAAAGTTTTCTGGGGCGTGGTCAAAGGCATTGACATAGAGGGACTGCGTCGTGTGGCCGACAATCTGGTGGCCCAAACCGATGGCTCGTATGTTATCTTGCTCGGCGGTATCCTCAAAGGCAGGCCCTCGGTGTTCGTCAAAGTCCACAAGAGCCTTACCGACAGGGTGTCGGCCGTGAAACTCGTCCGTGAAATCGGCAAGGAAATACGGGGTGGAGGCGGCGGAACCGCCGAAAAAGCCGAAGGCGGCGGGAAAAACGCCTCAAAGCTCGAATCTGCCATAAAATCGGCAGTCGAAAAACTGAAAGAACAATTAGCTTGATGGTTTTCAAGGCCATTTAACGAATTGCGGCCTTATCGTTTTGAAAAAAATGGTATTTAAAAACCTCTCCGAGCCAGGTTGCCTAAAGGCGCACCGCCCATGGAGCCTGGCCAATGGGTGTGTGGGGAAACCCGCATCGCCTCCCGTGTTTGGAAAGGAGAGGGTTATTCAAACATGGGAGGTGTTATTATGCCTGGGACATACGCTGGTAAGCTGCTCAGGATCAACCTGAGCACAGGCGATATAAAGGTCGAGGAGATACCAGAGGAGTATCTCCGCAAATACATAGGTGGCCGCGGTCTGGCGTCCTACTACCTCTACAAGGAGATAGATCCGAAGATCGACCCGCTGAGCCCGGAGAACAAGATCATATTCGCGACAGGGCCGCTCTCCGGAACAGCTGCACCGACAGGCGGTAGATACATGGTTGTAACCAAAGGGCCTCTCACCGGAACCATCGCATCGAGTAACTCCGGCGGCTTCTTCGGCGCAGAGTTGAAACATGCCGGTTACGACATGCTGATCGTTGAGGGCAAGTCCGAGAAACCGGTTTACATATACATCAACGACGACACGGTGGAAATTCGGGATGCATCTCACCTGTGGGGCAAAGACACGCACTACACAACAGACAAACTGCGCGAAGAGGTCGGCATCAAAAACGCAAAGGTTGCATGCATAGGCCCAGCCGGTGAGAACCTCGTCAAATTCGCCGCCGTGATCAACGACAAGCATCGTGCGGCAGGAAGGACCGGCGTAGGCGCCGTCATGGGTAGTAAAAAGCTCAAAGCGATAATCGTCAAGGGCAGCAAGAGGCCCAAGGCCGCGTCGGACGAGTTCCTGCATGTGATTCGCGAAAAGACCGACACACTTAGAAAGGATCCGATAACCGGTGAAGGGCTGCCGAAACTGGGCACCAAGGTGCTGGACAACATCATCAACCAGAACGGGCTGTATCCCACTCGCAACTTCCAGACGGGCGTTTTCGAGAAGACCCATGAGGTTTCAGGTGAGGCACTCGTTGAAAAGGGATATTTGGTGAAAAACAGGGCATGTTACGCCTGCCCGATTGCGTGCGGCAGGGTCACAAAGTTGCCAACAGGGCTTGAAGGCGAAGGTCCTGAATACGAAACTGGATGGGCGTTTGGCGCAAACTGCGGCGTGTCAGACTTAAACGCAATAACAGAGGCCAACTTCCTTGCAAACGAATTGGGCCTCGATACCATCTCCACAGGAACAACGATTGCCTGTGCCATGGAGCTGTATGAGAGGGGCATCCTGCCGAAAGAGGATCTTCAGAAAGGTCCGGAACTTCTTTTCGGCAACTCAGAGGCGATCGTGTATTACACTAAACAGATCGCTTATCGCGAAGGTCTTGGTGACAAACTCGCTGAGGGCTCTTATCGATTCGCCGAATCCTACGGCCATCCGGAATACTCCATGAGTGTGAAGAAACAGGAGCTGCCGGCCTATGATCCTCGTGGCGCTCAGGGTCATGCATTGGAGTATGCCACATCGAACCGCGGCGGCTGCCATGTGCGTGGCTACATGATCTCGCCTGAGATCCTCGGCGTGCCTGAAAAACTCGATCCGCAGAGCCTTGAAGGCAAAGCCGAATGGGTCAAAATCTTCCAAGATCTCACGGCTGTGATCGATGCTGAGGGATTGTGCCTGTTCACATCGTTCGCACTCGGCGCAGACGATTACCGTGATATGCTGGCAGCAGCGACCGGATGGGACATTACCACTGAGGAGCTGATGAAAGCTGGCGAGAGAATTTGGAACCTGGAGCGCATGTTCAACCTGGAAGCCGGCATAGACCCGAAAGAAGACACACTGCCTAAGAGGATGCTTGAGGAGCCCATGCCGGATGGCCCGAACAAGGGCGCTGTTGTCAAACTCAGCGAACTTCTGCCCAAATACTACGAGGTCAGAGGATGGACGAAAGACGGGATACCAACAGAGGAAAAAATCAAGGAACTGGGGCTGGAGGAGCTGAAAAAGTAACGATGGAGTTCTTCGCCACCCTGAGGCTTGCCCTCGGGGTGGCCTCCATCGCTTTTGAGCTGGACACCCCGACCACCATCAAACAACTTGTTGACATGGCGTCTCAGAAATTAGGCACAGACATCTCTCAAAAACTTTTTGACGGCGATAAGATCAAGCGAGGCACGATGATACTCGTCAACGGCAAAAACATCCATCACCTTAACGGGCTGGACACCCTCGTGGAGCCCGGCGATAGGATCGCGGTCTTCCCACCCGCGGGAGGCGGCTGATAATGCTTATTTCCGAGATATTTGAGCGGCATGTCAGATTGATCGGACACGACTGTTTCAAAAAACTGGCGAATTCAGCCGTGTTGGTTGCAGGCATAGGCGGACTTGGTTCAACAGTGGCTCAGCTTCTCGCAAGAACAGGCATCGGAACATTGCATTTAGTTGATTTTGATAGGGTTGAGGAAAATAACCTGAACAGACAGATACTCTACACGCGCCAAGACATCGGCTACTACAAGGTGGATGTGGCTGCAAAACGGCTCAAGGAGATCGTCCCCCACATAAAAATCGTGCCCCACAGAGCAAAACTTTCACCGGAATTTATACTGCCAGATGTGGATGTGATCGTTGACTGCCTTGACAATTTCAGCGATAGGTTTGTCCTCGACATGCTCGCTGAGGACAAAAACATTCCCCTTGTGCACGGCGGCGTTGCCCGATTTCACGGGCAGGTTACCGTCATCAAATACGGGGAAACACAGACTATACGCGACATCTTCGAGGAGGTGGAGGATAAGGATAAAATCCCGGTTTTTCCGCCACTCGTCACGCTCGTCGGATCAATACAGGCATCTGAGACTGTGAAACTTCTGTGTGACCTCGGTCCATCCCTTGTCGGTAAGCTCCTCCTGATCGATCTCCTCGCCAATACAATCGACACCATAGATCTGTGATTATCCCTCCATAAGTCCCTTTATCGGGAAATAGAACCTGAGCATGTAGAAAACAAAAATGACAAAGTAAGGAACATAGAGTTTCCACGATCCATACATCATGGCAATCCCGGTTCCCAGAAGGATTATGATCACGCCCGCAAGGAGAACGACAAGAGATATGACAAAACGAAACATCGCATTCTCGCCCCACTGTTTCAGAAAAAACAGGACAAGCCGCATCGAGATAAATAGCACACCGATTATCAAAAATGTCAGCACCAGCATGGGATACGCATCCCCGGTCGAAGCCGTCTTTGAAACAGGGAAAAAAGCGAGCGAGAACGGCAGCAAACTCAAAAGGAACTCTCCAATGGCAATCCATTTGACAATGCTATCCAGTTTCTGCGTCAAAAATCACCTCCTTGAGGGTTGTAATTTCGTTGTTTTACGCAGTTTCAAATCAACCGATCACTGCGATGTGAGTCCTATCCACCTGTTACCTTGCCCCCGCCGCTTCCTTTTATAGCATTGAGCAAAATTTCTATCGGTGAAGTTATTGTCGTTCCGATGATGAACTTTTGCCCGCTCGCCTGCTCCTGCGATTGGGTGGTATTTTCACCACCGAGAGAGAACTCAAAGCTCACGCCAACCTGAAGTATATCACCTTGAGGCGCAGTGACTGCAAACCCCAATCCGATACCGGGCTTCCTCGAATCGGCCTGATAAAGCGAGACGAATAGGCCGAAGTGCTCGACAAGAGGATTCCTCGACACACGGTAGAATGTGAACGACATTGCTGGCTTGTAAACAGGTGAAGAGCCTTTCTGAAGCACTACAACGGGCACAGTCGATACATGTGGCGATGGCCCGCCTGTTATCGAACCAAAAGAAAATCCTGTCCTCCTAAGAGTATAGATAAATGTTTGGGATGGAAGAGGTTGACCTTCGTTTGGATCGTAAACGACCACTTTTATCCTGTCAAACTCGTTCATGCCTGTGAGCTCTATCTCTGCGTCCTTTATGTCGGCCCTCCTCGCAATGTATTGCAATCTGCCGCTGGTGTCGATCCACGAATACAGAGGGACTGTGACTTCAACTGATTTACCGCTTCTCGATATCTTGAAGGCGCGCACAAGCACGGTAGTTTCACCGCTCTTTTTCACCTCATCGCTGAACTTCACAACTATCATGCTTCTCATATCCACGACACCGCGGTTCCGCTTCAGCACGATCGTGTCGCCCGACTGCGTAACCTCAAGCACCTGAAAATCCTGCCTGTTCAATGCGTTTGCCTGAGAAAAGAGCAGAAGAACGGCCGCCACGGCATATATCTTTTTAATCATTGTAATCCTCCTTGTTTAAATCTGTCTCCTCCGCAACATCTTCGGGGTTTCCTAACTGGGTGACCCGTTTCAGCATATCCCTGAACTTGCGGGGAGAAGGATTGATGTAAGTTTCCACAACAGATCCATTTTGATCCATGGTGGCAACCAGAGGGATTAACCTCAAACCACCGGGTTTGAGCTCCTCATAAACATCCCACAGGTTATCGTAATCACAGATCACATAAAGGAACAAAATTTCGTCTTTGTGGGCTCTGGCGAACTCACGAAACATCCTGTCGAATGCCTCGCGCTCCTTGCCCTTGAAATAATTTGTGACAAATGCGGCCGCTTTCGGCAGGGGTTTATCTTTCAGCTCCTCCCAATGAGTTTTGTCTGTCACGGTGATAAAAGGCCGCCTGCCACCAGAAGCCATAACCGCCATCTTAACGAGGTCTCGGAACCTCTTGGGCGGTGGATTTATCTCCTTTTTGATGAGCTTACCATCGATGTCATAAACAGCCACCATCGGAAAGATGTCGAGCCCGCTAGACACATCCTCAAACACGTTCCGCAGCTCATCCTCATCCACATTGACATAGAGAAAGATCGCCTTTTTGTAATAAGCGGCGGCGAACTGATCGAATATGTTGTCGAACTGACGCCTCTCCTCCCCGACAAATCCGTTGCTGACAAAAGCGACAACCTTGGCCCTTTTTAAGGAGATTTTCTCATCCCATGAATCGATGTCTTTGACAAGATAATACATTTCAACCTCCCTTAATTTTGGTAAGCTTATGTTAATACTATCGAGCATGTATGTTCAAGTTTCGATAGTGTGTGTTTTTTTAGCATTTCTATAAGCTTTGAGGAGGGTTGCCCATGCCATTTCAGGATCATCGCTCCTGATGTATGACATGTAAGCTGTGGCTCGATAGCTCCATGCCGCAAGATTGGCCACTCCTGCGTCGCGCGCTGCTCGAACTGCAATCTCGATGTCGCCTTCCTTACCGGACGGGATTCCAAACAGCTGAATCCATATCTGAGGCTCTTTTCTGTATTTATTTGCGAGGTTCATGACCATGTCGGAGAACTTGCGGACATGGTGGTAAACATCCTCGCCTGTGAGTTTGCGCGGCACCCAATACGGGTCTGTACCGACGATATCGATCTCAGGCATGGAGAATATTGTATCCCAATGTGTGGCTTCGTGTTCCCTTGGCAACATGCAAACCGCTGTCCTCATTCCAAGCTCTTTCGCCTTTGCGGCAAGCTTTTTCAGGAATTCGGCTATCGACTGGAATCTGAACTCCATAACCTCATCTGTGAGCTCAAGCGGCATATCGTGGCCATACATCTCTTTGAACTTGCGCTGGCAATGCTCACACCTGCAGGCCCATTTGTCACTCCTTGCCGAGAAATGTGGCTCGTCGAAGAAAACGACATCTGCCCCTGTGTCAGCGGCCTTCTCAAGCCATTCCATCATGTAATCGACAGTTTTCGGATTATTGGGGCATGCTGCAGGAGCGGTTTCTCCATTGGAGTAAACCTGATTGGCGTCGCGGTTTCTCGCAACGAATCTGGAAAAGGCCTCTCCACCGAATATCCCCAGAACACCCCACGGATCGATGTAAACCTCAAGTCCCATCTTATGGCTTAACTGCACAATCTCAACCATCGTGTCGTGATAAAATATCATGTCGTTCTCTGTGTAGGTGTGTACAACGAAATCTATGCCGTTTGATGCCATATCGTAAAGATCATGAGCCACATGCAAAGGATTTCTCACACCGAAATATGAGACACCGACCTTAACCTCATCCTTCATTTTCGTTCCTCCGTTTTGATGAGTTCCTATTTTAAACTAAGTTTTTATGCCATTCAGAAGCTCGATCATGGTTTTTCCGAAAACAGGATGCACCAGATCGGGCGCAATCTCGCTCAACGGCTTCAGGACAAAATACCTATTGACCATATCCGGATGCGGGATTTTGAGCCGTGGGGTATCGATCACGACGGAATTGTAAAGTAGTATGTCAAGGTCGATTGTTCGCGGTCCCCACCTGATGCTCCGTTTCCTGCCGAGCATATTTTCTATGAACTGCAAAGCGTTCAAAAGATGCAGTGGAGAGTAAAAGGTCTCAACATGAGTGACACAGTTGAGAAACAGTGGTTGTTCTGTGTATCCGTAAGGTTTTGTCTCGATTATGCTTGAGACCCGGATCACGGTTATGCCAAACTCACGCATAAGTTCGATACCTTTACGGATATAAGCCTCGCGGTCACCGAGATTGGAACCTATTCCGATGTAAACTTCTGCCAATTTTTGATAGCCTCCACCATCTTAACAGCCATGACATTGGACTTAACATCGTGCACGCGAATGATATCAACCCCTTTCATGGCGCAATATGCCGAGATCGCTATCGTCCCCTCAAGTCGTTGTTCGGGCGGGACATTTCCGAGCACCATGCCTATCATCGACTTCCGAGAAGCGCCGATGAGTATTGGCAACCCGAATTCATCTCGAAATCGCTCTATTTCGTTCAAAATCCTCAAGTTGTGCCACAGCTTTTTGCCAAACCCTATGCCCGGGTCGAGAATGATTTTGCTTCTGTCGATCCCATTCCCGACAGCATAATCTATCCGCCTGCGGAAATAGTCAGTTATCTCAGCAATCACATCCTCGTATTTCGGATTTACCTGCATGTCTTTAGGCGTCCCTTTTATGTGCATAATCACGCCATAACTTCCGAACTCGGCGACAACTTTGGCCATTTCGGGGTCGAATTGCATGCCAGAAATATCGTTTACGATGTCAGCTCCTGCCTCAAGTGCCTGTCTTGCAACAGCTGACTTGTAGGTATCGACCGATATCAGGATGTCTGGGAAGCGAACTCTTATCGCCTTCACGACAGGTACAACGCGTTGGAGCTCAACCTCAAGCGGCACAGGTTCAGCTCCGGGCCTCGTCGACTCACCGCCGACATCGATGATGTCTGCCCCCTCAGAGATCATTTGTTCCACACGCTGTATCGCCATATCCATCGAGACATAACGCCCCCCGTCGTAAAACGAGTCGGGAGTTACATTCAAAATGCCCATCACATAAGTTCTGTGTCCGAATTTCAGGTCACGGTCCATATTCACCTCCCTGCCATATTATCGTTTCGGGATGTCTAATTGCAAAATGCAAAAATGCAGCAAAGAACTTACTTCCAACTAAATAATTTGCATCCAAGGTGTTAAAGTATTAAAATTCTGTCATATTTGTCTCTGGCATGAAATTTGACATTATAAACCAACCGCCCGAAGGAGGAATCACAATGATTAGAAAGTGGAAGATAGGATTTACTTTGATAGAGTTAATGATGGTTATGGTTTTAATCGGCATTCTTGCTGTGATAGGGTTGCACCAATTCAAGATTTTCAGATACAAATCCCACAGAACAGAAGCACTTACCAATCTCGACGGAATAAGGGTGCATGAACTTACTTTCATGGCAGAAGAGGGATATTTTTTGACAAGCTCATGGTGTCCAGATACAACACCCGGTCCCATTCCCCACAAATGGACATCGGGAACCAACTTCGACAAACTGGGGTTTAGTCCACAGGGCAACCCCTATTATGTTTATGGAGTAGGCGGTTATCCAGATGAAGGTGTTGATGATCCTTACTGGATAGACAACCCCATAGATAGCATAGCTGTTGCACATGACGGAAAACACAACATCGCTATGGAAGCGCGAGGTGACATAGACGGCAACGGCGTAGAAAATAAAATGTTATTAACGGAAGAGCCACCTGGCGAAGTTAAGAATCTTAATCCTACAGAATTTTAAGAATTTAGTCTTCTGGAGAAATGTTCTTGGGCTTTATTTCCCCCGCTTTTGTAAGTGCGAATTTCGTGAGGATTGGGCCTATTAATTCATAGACCACTGTTGTTGCTACGATCGTGTCGAAAATTGTCCCACCAAACTCAGGGAAGTCAGCTTTGGCTATCAAAGCTACTCCAAGAGCGACACCTGCTTGAGGCACAAGCGCAAACCCCATGTATTTTCTGACATTAGCCGGCGCGCCGGACAGTAGCCCGCCGATAGCTGCACCAACGGCTTTTCCCGTGACCCTCGCCACAAGGTAGGTAAGCCCTATGAGTCCTATATGTTTTAGAGAGGCCAGTTCGAGGTTCGCGCCTGCAAGCACAAAAAACAGCAGGTAAAGTGGCGATTCTATCGACCTTATGGACTCGAAATAGCGCTGACTGGTGCCTTTCATATTGACAAGTGTGGCTCCAAGCGCCATCGACGATAGGAGAATGGAAAATTTCAGGTGAATCGCAAGACCTATCACTGTGAGGATAAACCCGAGTGTGTAAATCTGGGCACCAACAGCAGATTTCACGCTTGAGGAAAGTTTGTTGAAAATGACTCCCGCAACCGTTCCAAGTGCAAGTGCTCCGAATATCTCGATTATAGCCTTCAACAAGGATGTCAGCAGGAACGAGCCGCCGACATGAGCCGCGAGTGCACGCGCAGCAGCAAGTGATATCGAAAATATCATTAAACACCATGCATCATCGATGGCCACCACTCCCAACAGGATATTCGTGAAAACCCCTTTCGCGCGGTATTCTCTTATCACCATAACGGTGGCAGCTGGAGCTGTGGCTGACGCAATTGCTCCAAACAAAAGGGAAATGTAGAGTTCCTTTCCCAACAGAAAATGAAACACAAGCGTTACGGTTATCCATGCACCCGCTGCTTCCATTATCGAAATCAGAATGATGGACCTGCCAAGTTTCCTGAACCTCTCCATCGAGAAGTTTTGACCTATGGCAAACGCAATCAGCCCAAGCACGAGGTTTGAGATGAAACTTGACGCAGAGAGGATGTGCGGTGAAACCAGGTTCAGGATCTCTTCGCCTATGATGATACCAAGAAGCAAATCCCCTGTAACGGTGGGGATTTTCAGGACATTTATGAGTTTCAGAACTCCATAACCTGAGAGAAAGATTATTCCCAGACTAAGAATAGGATCTAAGTGCAATTTAGAATATCCCCTTTTCCTTGAACACCTGCAAAACTATGTCAAAGATACCGAGCATACCGACCAACTTGCCATCCTCATCGATCACAGGGAGTTGCTGAACCTTATGCATTCTAATAAGCTGGTAAGCCTTTTCAATGCTGTCATCCTGTTTCAAAGCGATGAAATTGTGATCCATGATGTCTTCAACAACGATCAGACTGCCCATCTCGGGCGCAAGGTCAACCGAGAAGATGTCTTCCTCCCAGAACTCATCCATGAATGGTGCCATTTTTATGATCTCAGGGTTGTAAGGTAGAAAAACATCGATAATGTTCTGAAGTCTCACCATCCCTACGAGCTTCTGTCCGTTATCGACGACCGGCACGAGAGGAAAGGTATGGAAGGTGGAAAATCTATTCAAAAGCTCTCTTAGCGGTGTATCCACTGTTACATAAATCACATTTGTGAACATCAGTTCCTGAACCTTCATCTCTTCACCTCGCTTTTTCCCGATTTTATTTTAAATTTACAGAAACAGACATGGTTAATCAAACATGAAGAGAAATCCTTTTTTAAAATTTAAAACCCCTGTCGGGGCACTTAAGAGTACCCTAATCAACAGGAGATGAAAAAATGAACATCACAATGTCCTTCAATGAGGAAATTAAACAAGGTATCCGGAAGAAGTGAGGAAATACATTTGCACTACGAATGTAGTGGAGAGCATAAATGCCGGGCTTGAGCTGATGAGGATGGAGTTTGGCGGCTACTTTCCCTCGATGAAGTAATCTTTTGTTCAGCTAAGCAATTTAAACGACCTATGCATGCGTAATCCCGCTCCGAAGATAAGAGCAAATATTTATCGGATACACCAGTTAATGAACATAAAAATTTGGGGTTGAGGAACAAGATGAATGATTACACAATTTTTCGCTATACCCCCACCCACGGCAAGTGGACAATTGGAAACATCTCCAACAAAATTTGTGGGATGTTAAGTACATTGATTTTGCAATACCACAAGGTCACCAACCGATTTGAGGTCGGCGGAACCCATGTCACAGTCAAACAATTCAGAAATCATGTGAATCAGATTAAATCATTGGGCTACAAGCAGCTTGATGTTGAGTTACTTAAATCAGGCGAGATGCCGAATGAGCCTTCGGTTCTGTTTACATTTGACGATGGGTTCGAATGCATATACTTCAACGCGTTTCCCATACTTGAAGAAGCCGGCTATGTGGGGATAGTTTTCCCGGTGGCGCGCTACATTGGGAAAACCAACGATTGGGACGCATCTTTCGGCATAAGGTTCAGGCAGATGGACTCACATCAGCTTCGTGAGTTGGTCGATGCAGGCTGGTGGGTTGGTTCTCACACCATGACACATCCCGACCTAAGAAAATTGGACGATAAACGGCTGATGAATGAGCTTGAAGGCTCGAGGAAGCTTCTGGAGGACATCATAGGCAAATCGGTGACATCCATCGCGTATCCTTTCGGGACTTACAACAGACGAGTCGTCGAATTTGCTATCAAATACGGGTATCAGCTCGGCTTTACATCGAGGAGGACGCTGAGGTTGCAACTGGACGACCCCATGCAAATTGAACGGCAAGGCGTCTATCTCATCGACCTGTCATTGATGCCCAAGATTGACACATCATCGCCGATCTTCATGATGGAATCCGTCAAGCAGATAACCATCAACCAGTTCGCAAGATTGAGCTCACTTGCAAGACACGACATACCGATAATCAGACACATTTCCGGAATGAAAGTCGAGTGATTGAGCTCTATCAGAGTGAGAAGGAGAACCATCCGTCACAATGCCCCCTGAAATACGCTATTACCTTTTAAATCAGCCACTTGTGCCACACCAACCGAGCTTGACCCTGTAACTTCAAATCGTTTAGAATTCGACCCTCAAATCCCTCAAAAAGGAGAAAAGGCAATGGAAAGACCCGAAATCAGGACAGAACTTCCAGGCCCAAAGGCTCAGGAGTGGCTGAAAAAGGACAAGCTGTTCATATCTCAATCCTACCCAAGAAGTTATCCGGCAGTCATAGAGAAAGGCGAAGGCGTCTGGGTTTGGGATGTGGACGGTAACAAATTCCTGGATGTCAACGCCGGCATAGCCGTCTGCGCGGTGGGACACTGTCATCCTGAGGTAGTTGCGGCGATCAAGGAGCAAGCGGACAAGTTGATTCACATGTCTGGCACAGATTTCTATTACCCCTATCAGGTTCAGATAGCCGAAAAGCTTGCTGAAATCGTGCCCGGCGCACAGAACAAGCGCGCATTCCTCACCAACTCAGGCACAGAAGCCAACGAAGCTGCGATGAAGCTTGCGCGTTATAAAACCAGAAGGCCGTTTTTCCTCGCATTTACGGGGGCGTTTCACGGTAGAACTTACGGAACGATGTCGCTCTCGGCATCGAAGTATGTCCACAAGAGCCATTTCGGGCCGTTCGTGCCACATGTGATACATGTCCCATTCCCCGATCCGTATCGCACGCCGTTTGGCGTCAAAAAGGAAGAAGTGGTCGATGCCGTCCTCTCTTACATTGAAGATGTCGTGTTTCACAAACTTGTCGATCCTGAGGATGTCGCAGCGGTCTTCTACGAACCCATACAGGGCGAGGGAGGCTATGTCGTGCCTCCAAAGGATTTTTACGGCAAATTGAAGGAGCTCACCGACAGGTATGGCATCCTCACGGTGGTGGACGAGATCCAATCCGGTATGGGGCGCACAGGCCGCATGTTCGCCATCGAGCATTTCAATGTCATACCTGATATTGTGACAATCGCGAAAGGCATAGCATCAGGGTTGCCTCTTGGCGCAATGGTGGCACCAAGATCGCTCATGGACTGGGAAGTTGGAACCCATGCAAACACATTCGGCGGCAACCCCATAGCGTGCATGGCAGCGCTCAAAACGATCGAAATTCTTGAGCGTGAGGCAATTGAAAACGCCGAGAAGATGGGCGAGTTCCTGCTTGGGGAGCTGAAAAAGGTTCAGGAGCGCTATCCTGAGGTCATCGGCGATGTGCGCGGGATAGGGCTGATGATAGGTGTCGATTTCGTCAAGGACAGGGAGACGAAGGAGCCAGATGGCAAACTCAGGGACAAAGTCGTTTATGAGGCGTTCAAGAGGGGACTTCTGATGCTTGGCGCTGGTGATTCTGTCATCAGATGGGCACCTCCTCTCATTATCACAAAGGAGCAGTTGACCGTCGCCCTTGAGATCTTCGACGAGGCGATAGGTGCCGCTCTCGGTTGATATGCTCAATGCATAGAGGTGGGCGTAAGCCCGCCTCTTTGATCCGGGAGAAAGATATGAAGGTATTTGTAACAAGGCCAATTCCAGAAGTCGGGCTCAGAATTCTGAAAGAAGCCGGTCTTGAGGTAGTCGTCAGGGAAAGCGACCTGCCCCCGTCAGAGGAGGAGCTTATCGAAGGCGTGAGAGACGCCAATGCGTTGCTCTGCCTCCTGACCGATAAAGTCACGGAGAGGGTGATCGAAAGCGGCAAGAAGCTCAGGATCATCTCGAACTACGCCGTCGGATACGACAACATCGATGTTGAGGCGGCATCCAGACACGGGATAATCGTCACCAACACGCCCGGCGTCCTGACCGATGCCACAGCCGAGCTTGCATGGGCGCTCCTGTTCGCAGTGGCACGCAGAATTGTTGAGGCAGACAGGTTCGCACGCATGGGGAAGTTCAAAGGCTGGCATCCTACACTCCTGCTCGGTTTTGAACTTAAGGGGAAAACGCTCGGAATTATTGGTGCAGGCAGAATTGGCACGGCTATGGCATTGAAATCAATGGGATTCGAGATGCGGATCATCTATTTCTCAAGACACCACAACGAAACGCTTGAGAAGAAAGTTGGAGCTCAAAAGGTAGCGTTGGATGAGCTTCTCAGTTCGTCGGATTTCATCTCAATCCATGTGCCGCTGACTGATGAAACATACCATCTCATAGGTAAAAGGGAGATAGAACTGATGAAACCGACTGCCATCCTGATCAACACATCTCGCGGTGCCGTCATAGACGAAAAGGCTCTCATCGAGGCGTTGAAGGAAGGGAAAATTGCGGGTGCCGGCCTCGATGTGTTTGAAAACGAGCCTCATATCCCTGAAGCACTCAGGAAGATGGACAATGTGGTCATCACGCCCCACATCGGGAGTGCGACCTACAGGGCCAGGGAGGAAATGGCGGTCATGGCCGCCAGAGCCATCGTCGATGTGCTCAACAACCGCATTCCTCAACACATCGTCAATGAAAAGGACATTCTGGAGTGTTGTTGAGCTCAAGCCCTGACCCTCCTGCTGAGGAGCAGAATGTCTCTTAGATCTTCCACATCCCGTGCGTTAAGCCAGATATCTTCAAAATTCGGATTCCCGACGATCTGCGCTATCGCGGCAAGCGCTTGAAGGTGGAACTGCCGCTCGTCGCGCGTGCCTACCAGAAAGAAGATGGCCTTAACCTCAGGCGCTGTTTCTGAGAAATAGACGCCATTCAGCGCTCGGACGACCACCATGCTAAACTTCTTTTCTCCGTCGATCACAACATGGGGTATAGCTATGAACGGGGTTATGGCCGTGCTGCTCTCCTTCTCCCTTTTCTCAAGCATGCGAAACAGTTCATCGAAATCCAAGCCTGACTCCAATGCCATCTCAGCTGCCACCCTTCGGAAAAGCTCCAGCTTGCTAATTTTCCCTTTGATGTCCAGTATCTTCGATTTCTTCACCAACCTATCAAACCTGTCTTCAACGATTTCGTCCCGCTCGATGATTATCTCCATGAGCTCGTTCTCAAGCGTCCTCACAGCTATCTTCTTGTCCGTTATTCTGGCTATTAGGTGCAGAAGTGCGAACTCACGCTTGTGCTTTCCACCGTATTTCATGTAAAACACGAGGCCAAGTGCACCTATGCCGATAGTTATCAAGATAGATTCGAGCCCCATCTCAATGACCATGGTCAAATATCCGGCCAGCCCAATAATTTGTATGTATGGGAACAGCGGAGCCCGGAATTGAGGCCGATAGTTGGTTATTCCACTGAACCTCATTATCAAAAGGGACAGGCACGCAAAAGCATACGAAAGGATGAGCACAGACGACGCAGCTTTGACAAAGGGCTTGAGCGGCATCAGCAATGAGCCCAGGATAAGTGCACCGGTCAGGAGAACAGACACAAACGGCACGCCAAAACGGTTGAGTCTCCCGATAACTGTCGGAAGGAGGCCGTCCCTGCTCAAGGCAAACGGGTATCGTGCGGCCGCCATGATGCCTGCGTTGGCAGTGGAGACGAAAGCCAGAACTGCGGCGACACCTATCAGTTTTTGCCCCAGGCTACCGAGCACCACAGCCGCCCCATCGGTTATGGGCGTCAACGAATTGGCGAGTTTGTCACCTAACACTCCCACGGTCGTCAAAATCACAAGGAAATACAGCGAGACCACTACAAAGAAGGAGATAAACATGCCCAGAGGTATGTTTTTGCCCGGATTTTTCACCTCCTCGGCTACACTGGCAACCTTGAGGAGGCCGCCATAGGATATGAACACCATGCCAGCCGTAGAGATGATGCCTTTCAGTCCATCAAAGGCGAACGGCTCAAAATTTGTCACACGCACATCCTGAATCCCTTCAAAGATGTAAAGCAGTAGTAGGCCCAGCATTGAGACGACGAGTATCTTCTGAATGAGACTTGCCTCTTTAGCGCCCAGTATGTTCAACGCCACAAAAACGGCGGTCAGAGCGATAGCCGCAACATGCATGTTTATAGGGACAATGAGCTCGAGAAATGTGGCCATGCCGATAAGTGCGAATGCGCTTTTGAACGAAAGGGACGCCCATGTCAACAATCCGCTGACGGTGCCGGCAGCAGGCCCAAGCGTCCTCGTGACATAGAAATAGTCACCACCCGCCCTCGGCATAGCCGAAATCAATTCCGCCTGACTCAACATGCCTGCTACAGCTAACAGTCCCGCAAAAAAGTAAGACAGGAAAACAGATGGCCCTGCTCTGGCATACGCCATCCCCGGCAGGATGAACAGCCCAGAGCTTATCATCGCGCCTGTGGCTATGGCAAAGACACTCCAGAGTCCCAATTCCCTTTTGAGCTTATTTTTCATTCCTTCTCCTTCTGGCGATCAGTGCGAATATAACCACGAGTGAGATGTAAGAAAGTGCACCTATCATCGAGCTAATCCCAACTTCGATCTCAGATTCGAGCTCAAGATTCACTCCAAGGACAACGAGTATCGCTACCAAGATGCCCATCAGCGCATCTCCTGCAACCAGACCGGAGGCGTAGAGCGTGCCGTCATCGTGTCTCAGGAAGTGCGACAGCATACCGCCTACAAAGAGCGGCGTCGAGAGCTCGACAGGCAGGTAAAGTCCAACTGCTACGGGCAGGGAATCCACACCTAACAGTTCAACCACCATCGCTATCGCCATCCCGCTGAGTATCAACACCCAAGGCACAGTGCCGCTCATGACGCCTTTGACCACCATCGACATTATGGTGGCCTGAGGAGCTGACAGGTCACGCGAACCGATGTGATAAGCCGTATCCAACAGTTTCAACACATAGCCAATTACCAGAGCCACGAACAGAACACCCAACAACTCCGCAACCTGCTGTTTCCACGGTGTAGCACGCACGAGGTAGCCGGTTTTGAGATCCTGCGATGTGTCGCCTGCGATCGCAGCCGCTATGCACACAACTGCGCCGAATGTCATGGCCAGCAACATCGCTTTAGTGTCTCTCATACCCATTGCGGCAAACAGGAGGGAAATGGCAAATAGTGCTGCTATTGTCATGCCGGACACGGGGTTGGACGAACTGCCAACTATTCCCACAATCCTTGAGGATACGGCTACGAAAAGGAAGGCGAAAATAACGAGCAAAATCGAAAGCCAAAAACTAAGCCCGAGAAGCAATGGCATCGCCATTATCACAACAGCTAAACCTCCAAGCACATAGGCCATTGGCAGATCACGACTTTTCCCAAAACTCAATGACACCTGTCCCAACGCTCTCAGGATGTATTTTGCGCTTTTCCCAAGGCTCACAAGGCCGCCCATGAGGACCGCACCAGCGCCTATAAACCGCACCTCATGGCTCCAGATCGAGAAAAGGTCATCGGCGGAGGCCACGCTGACGCCCGAAAATCGGGCTATGATAGGTATCAGAACCGCCCATCCGAGAAGCCCACCCGCGATAACCAGAGACGAAATTCTCAGCCCGAGTATGTATCCGACGCCGAGCAGTGAAGGCGAGAGGTCGATGCCTATGTAGGCATTATAACCTCTTATGAGCATTCCGGGCGCCATCCCAAACAACTTCAACGCCGAACCCAGAAACTTGAAGATCCCGCCAGCTGTAAAACCGAGGAATACCAACTTCGCCTTTTCGCCTCCCTCTTCTCCCGCTTCAAGCACCTCAGCACATGCTGTGCCCTCAGGGTATGGCAAAACTCCATGTTCGTCCTCTATCAGGTGTTTCCTGAGCGGAACCATCAACAAAACGCCAAGGATACCGCCGATAAGAGACACCACAAATGTGAAATAGACCGATGCATCCAGGCCGAGTAAAATGACTGCCGGTATCGTAAAAATCACACCCGCAGCGAGCGATTCTCCGGCCGAAGCTATGGTCTGAACGATGTTGTTCTCGAGTATCGTTCCGCGCCGCAGGAGCCCACGCAAAATCGCCATCGAAACCACCGCTGCCGGAATGGAAGCGGAAACCGTCATGCCTATGCGGAGGCCCAGATATGCATTTGCCGCTCCGAAAACAACGGCAAGCAAAACTCCGAGAACGATTGCCCTCAATGTGAACTCTTTGCCAATCATGAGCATATTTTAAAGAAATTTCTGGTTGACAAACAACAAATCGGTTGAAAGAACGGGAATCTTACGCAAAACAGATTGGAAGTGGGACTCAGTCGAGTGAATTTAGGTATTCCTGAAGTATCAGATGGGCGGCGAGCATGTCAACTTTGTGCTTTCTGCGCGACGGTTTCTGTCCGGTCTGACGAATCACATCCTCAGCCATCACACTCGTAAACCTCTCATCCCAGAAAACGATCTCCACATCGATCTCCTGCCTGAGCTTTTCCGCAAACTCCTCGACAAGTCCAGCAAGTCGGCCTTTCTCACCCGAAAGCAGAAGCGGCATACCGATAACGATGATGTCAACGCCCCGTTCAGCAACGACCTTCTTGATCTCCTGTATCGGATCACTGTTGCGGGCATTTATTGTTTTAAGCGGCAGAGCAATTTTCAGGTCAGTATCGCCGATCGCAAGTCCGATCCTCGCCTCACCGAAATCGATGCCGAGAACGACCTTATGCGCCATCCTTCCTCCTCGCCATCATCGAGACAGCTATCAAAAAGAAGAACAACTCGACAAGTGTCACCCAGATTCTGGCCATAATGGCGACGGCCGAAGCCACAGCCTCGCCGAACCGATCCTTAAGAAACGCAGCCATAAGCCCTTCTCGCACGCCAAAACCGCCCGGAACGAACACCGTTATCAACCCAACAATGTAGGAAAAAGCATAAATTGGGATGTAGTCCAGCGTGAAATTGGCTCCCGTTATGCCCCTGACGAACAGTCCGAAACCCACGCCGTAGCCGATCCACAAAAAACCGTAAAGCAGTATGAACTCCAGAAGGCTGAGTGTATCCAGATGAACCCTGATCTCAATTCCCCTGATTTTCTTGCCTATGAAGTTGATCCATTTTTTGAACACGGGCGGATACACCATCAAAATGAGGAACACAACTGTCATGAGCAGGAAGTAAATTGATTCTTTCTTCTGGGCCAAAACTATAGGAATAGATATGACAAATCCCGCGAGTATCGCAAGCACCTGCGTCAGGATGCTGGCGGATGTGGTAACCTCAGCCGGTATGCCTTCACGCTCGCCCATAATAGCGAGGCCGGCGAGCTGCCACACCTTGCCCGGAAGATACCGCCCCATCGCCGAGATCCACCAGATGACAAAAAGTTTGCCGAAAGCGAGCTCGTAGCCGAACTTCTTTAGCAGCTGGAGCCATACCCACACGCTGAACAGCTGGGTTGCAGCAAAAAACAGGAATGATATGAGGAGCGAAAGGTAGTCTATTTGCCAGTGGAAGTCCTTGACCTGCTGCCAGTTTACAACTATGCCTCTTATGAGGTAAGCGAATATCGCAACGATGATGGCAACGCCGATGACCGTCTTGAAGCCTTTTTTCATAAGGATTCCCGTTTGGCTTCCTCTGCGCTCCATCGAGGGATCAGGCCTATCGTGAGGCGCAGCTCATGACCGCATTTCGGACATGTCCGTGTTTCTTTGTGGGCAAGGAAAAACAGATGGTTCAGGTTAAAAACCGTTGCGATTATGGCGATCTTGAGGAGCAAATCTGAGTTAAGCAAGACTGCGAGAAGAGCAGAGCCCCACACGACACCGTTGACAATGGCAAAGCTTATGGCGACGGCTCTCCAGCCGACAAAGAGGGTTCGGAAACCGAAACCGTTATCAGCCTCTGCGAATGTCAGCTTATGTTTCATCGCTATTCCGACATGCAACTCGCTACCGCAATTGGGACATTTCACCGTGCCGCTGTCTAAAAAGACGGCGTAAAGCCACAGGACGAAAACCCCGAACGCAACGGCGATTCCGATCGGCAGCAGTGGTGATTTCAGGCCTTCGGTCAGAATGGTAAAGACCAAGACATCTATGGCGAACATCCTGATGTTCCAGTTCCTCCATCTCATTTCAAATCCTGTCCCTTGAGTTTTTTCATTCTGTTGACCACAGCGTCGGGCAACCTGAGATAAAAAGGCTCAAGCACCTCAGGGTTCTCAAATTCGCCCTTCTCGATAGAGTCCAGTGCGAGTATGCCGACCCACTTTGCTGAGGGCACCATTGGATCATGATACGGTCTCGGTTTCAAATCGTGCTTGATGGCACCGCTCCCGACAAAGAAATCCGCTTTTCCCGCTATTTTCTGCGGCTTGTCGATCAGGTAATCGCTTTTGCGATGCCATTTCTCACCATCTGACTCATACACGGCATAATACACCTCTCCCTTTTGTGCATCTATCGCCGAAATCGCGCGTCTGCCTTCTCTCGGCTCAACCTCGAAAGCGAGTGCGTCAAGCGTGTTGATAGCAACGATTTTGGTGCCGTGAACGAAGGAAAAGGCTTTAGCGAACGAAAGTCCGACACGCAGCGCCGTGAAGAAGCCTGGGCCTATAGACAGAGCGATGTAACCGATCTCATCAGGCTTCACATCGGCCGATTTCAGGATGGCATCAAAAAGGATGTTGATGACCTCGGAATGTGCGAATTTCCTCCCGCTAAAAGCAGAGGCCAGAAGTTTCTCACCTTCGAGCAGAGCAAGCTCGGTCGTCATGCCAGATGTCTCAATAGCTAAGACAGGTTCTTTTTGATTATCCATGCTGCATCCTCCGGCAAAACAGTGTTAATGTTCACGCCGGTGCCGACTTCAAAGCCAGCGAGCCCGGCTATCCTCGGCGTTATCTCGATGTGGTAATGGTAATATCTATCTGGCAATGAGTGGATTATGAGGTTGTATGAGAAATTGCCGAGATGTGCCTTCAAAGCCCGCACAATCGAGCGGAACAGGGTCGCAATCTGCTTGAGCTCATCGTCGGTGGCCTCACCGAAATCAGGACGATGCTCGATTGGCACTATCCATGTCTCAAACGCAAATCGGGATGCAAACGGTGTGAATGCGACAAAATCGCGCGTCCTGCCAACCACACGCCTGTCCTGCTCAAGCTCGCTTTGAACCATCTCGCACAGGATCGGCCGCCTCTTCATCGCCCGCAACTCACGCATGGGATACTCAGGGATAAACGGCATCGCAAGGATTTGAGTGTGAGGATGAGGCAGAGAAGCACCGGCAAGCGGCCCCCAGTTCCTGAAAATCTGGACATATTTGATGATCTTCCTGCTCCTCAGCTCGTTATAACGCATCTGATACACCTTGAAGACTTCCTTTACCCGCTCCACAGGGTGGTCCGACAGGTCTGCATCGTGGTCAGGAGTTTCGATGACCAGTTCGTGGTAACCAGTCCCGTCCATCCTCTCGTATATCGAATTTATGCAGGTTTTGGACGGTTTCTCATCGCCCATGAGAGCAGGATATTTGTTTGGGATCACTCGAATGCGCCAGCCGGAAGTGTCAGGTTGGCGGTTGACGTCATGGCTCAAAGCCCATATTTCAGGTGGGGTCATGTGCTCCCGTCCCTCGCAGAACGGGCATCTATCACGGCCACGATCGTGGTTGCCAAAATTGAGCTGTATCGGGCGGCTCTGCCTGCCCGGCGCTATGAGAACGCGCACCCCTTTAAGCGGTTCGTATCTGATTTCAGGCTTCATAACAACAACTGCTTAAAAATTGTAGAAAATGCTCGCTGACACCGAATAGTAAGGTTCCTTTTCCACGAAATTGTATATTGGTTTTCCGTCGGGGTCGTAAACAGGATGGTCATACAGGCCGACATGCGGGTATTCCGTGCTCTTTATCCGATATTTCAACTTCATGCCGAGGTTTGGCGATAGCCGTTCAAGGAAACTTATGTAAAACTTCTGTCCGTTGCCGTAGAGGAAATCGATACCCGTGTCCTCGAAGATCCATTGTGACATGCCGTTGGTCGTCCAGACGGCCGCGCCCGATTTGAATTGCAGCTTGCGCGAGAAATTGTGGCTCCATGTCACAGCCACGAAACCTCCATCTATGTCGGCATCGCGATACGACGGCCGAGGCGAAAGTAACACTCTGCCATAGCGGAGCTCAAGTCCGATGAAATCCGTGCCGCTCAACACAACAAAGCTGCGCAAAGTTGTTTCCAGCGTCCGCGATTCCGAAACGCCAAGCTTGTTGAAGTTGTGCCTGACCTGAATTTTCTGCTTCAGTCTGAACCTGAGCGCATACACAGGTCGATATTCGATCTCCCCCTGAAACCTGTAGTTCCAGAGGCCATCGGTGTTGTCGCGCCATGTATCGATGTAAACACGCGGGAATATGATGTTTCTGACGGGCTGGAAACGGGTTTCGACATAGATGCCGGTCTCAGGCTTCGGCAGGGGAAGATCCACAAGTCCCGATGCCAGAGGATCGGTCAATCTGTATTCCTTTTCGAGCGGTGTGTCAGTGAACCTTCTATCTTCGTAGAACGGCCTCGAATACGGATTGAGATAATCCGGCTCATAGTGCCTCAACAGCGCGTCCACATAAAAAGTGCTTTGTTGAAGTCGAGCTCTTGCGACGAACGCCGAACCGTGTCCTATCTCCCTGGCGTATTCAAACTCGAAGGAGACAGGCATGATGACAGTTCTCGCCTCGATTCCCACGAAGCTTTGTGACCGCCCTCTTGCGGGGTCAGGGAGGGGGAAGGACGGATCGCCTTTCAGCGAATCTGCGTCACCGGGTATATCAAGGTCTTCAAATCTGAAGGAGAGCGGGACATTGCGTTCGATTTTCATGAAGTTGACGCCAAACTGTGTTCCGATGAGCGGACCGTAGGGCAGATTGGCCTTGAAACTACCTCCGTAAACCGTCTCCTGAAATTTCGTTTCGTAAGCGTAAGGCACAAAGGTGGATGCGTAGTAGAAAATCGGTTTCCCTTTTCTGTCAGGCACAGCATTACGGGGCGATCTGGAGGCGAACATCATGAAATCAAGCCAGCGGTGAGTGAAGTCTGCGGCTATTCCCCTGAAGGCGAAACCGTCGGTCGAGGATATGTCACCGTAAAGCCCCTGCGGACGCCAGATGCTCCTCGACCGCGAATCATCCGTGTTATCCACAAGAAGCCCCTGACCGAGCGCTATGTGATAATTCCCGATGTAAAGCCGTTTAACAGGCCCCCATTTCACAATCCCGATATACCCTTTGACGAGGCCCCTTGAGTTGCGTCTGCCTTCTTCGATGTAGTTCCTCCTGTATGGACTCGATTCGTAGAGTATGCCGCCCTGAAATTTCGAGTAGCTGTAAAAATTGAGTTTAACCTTGGAATAAGGGAAAAGCGTCCTGCTTGTGACATCCTCCCTCTCAGACCTGAGCCTCTCGACGAGCGAATCAACCTGAGCCTGAGTCCATCCGCTGTTCAGGAGTGCGGTTGCGAGCGTAGAGTCGCGCGTTGTATCCGTCAGCTCGGCGATCCTGCTGTAAAGTTCGCTCCCGCCTGTGTAAATTTCATTAGGCAATGCGCTATACATATAGAACCAGCCTGAGAGAGGACGCGGTCTGAGGTCGGAATAAACGACATAATCGCGCATGTTTCGATAGCCGTAGTATGACAGGCCAGGCACACGGCGCAGGTCGCCTGAATGCCTGATTCTGAGCTTGCGCGCCCAGCTTACGACAGCCGCCGCATCGATCAGGGAAACCCGATCCAGTGCATATAGCTCGTCAACGGTCGCCTTGTTCACATTTATCGGATTGGACAGGAACGAAATCCACTGATCCATTGCGTATTCCGTCGGGCTTTCCTCAGCGGCTCCCCTCTCACGAACCCGCTCAGCATAATAGGAGAAGTCCCTTCCCGGAACCATTTTGTAAACGATGATGTATTTTTTCCACCGCTTGAGGTCGCCGGGCGTCACACCGGGCACCTTCCCAAGCTCGTAATAGCTTTCAAACGGGCCGTGCAATTCCCGATAGACATAGATGGATTCCGCCTTTTCAGGTGGGACATGGTATGTGTTAAGCACAGAGTCGAGCGGTAAGCCCTTCTGGGAGGCAACTATTTTGGCATCGTCATATCCGATCGGTAGCATTTTTATGGAATCGAGAGGGGCCGTGTTGATTGAAATCACCGGGAACGCCCACAAAATGGCCAGCAGTAAAGTCATACTTACCTCCTAAATCCGATTGTAAATGTGTGGGTTACGGGGAAAGACGGCACGATGGTAGCAGAGTAATCGAACCTGAACCCTCTAAACCTGGAGGTAAAGCCTGCCGAAAAGCTCAGATAATCTCCTTGCGACTGAACGCCGCCCCTCAAAATAAACCTTCCAAGCTCCACGGATTGACCTATGGCAACGGTGACAGGCATATCGTATTCCTTCCTTATGTCAACCGATGTCAGGGTGTTCCTTGTGGGCCTCAATGCAACCCCGAAGGACAGCGATGATGGCAGTCGGTAGCCCTTCCCATCGGCGGTCCGCAAAGTGGCCCCGCTTATGTTTTGTCCGAACAGGCCAACGCTCCACTTCGAGTAGAAATGGGCTATAATGCCGATGTCCATACCGAGTGCGCTCGTCGGATTAAAGCGAGGCATAGAAAGTCGGTAATAGTTGAATTTCATACCGAATGCTACCTTATCGTTCATCGGAATGGCAGCGCCGAGGGCAAGTATCTGCTCGCCGTAATCGCCGTTGTAATCGCCAGAGAGCGAAGCGCCGTAATCGTTGAAAGCCATTCCCACACCAACATCCCCGATTTTTCTAACGAATCCTACAAGCCCATCACGGAGCTGAGAGTCCATGCCGCCGAACGGCTTTTCGTAGGAGATCAGCAGATCAGTAGTGTTATCATCCATCTTCAGTCCGGCAGGGTTCCAGAAAAGGGCATCTGCGCCGTATGAGATCGCAGTGAATGCTCCACTCATGCCCCTCGGATAAGCCGGCAACTGCTGCCATTCAAATGCCGCATAAGATGTGCCAACAAAGAGAAGCAAAGCAAGTATCTGTTTCATAAATACCCTCCTTACATTTTCATCGAGAGACCGTCGTAAAATATACAGCAAAAAGTGCGGAAAGGATTTTATTTCAATGCATGAAGGAACCGCCTGATGTGATCAATCAGCGCCTTCCTCTTGACGATGGCAGTCACCGTTCCCCAGACAATGGCAAAGACGGCCAGTGTCCGCTCATTTGACCATACGGTATAAAATGTCATTAGTATCCCGCCGAATGAAAAACTCATGAAAACCGCATCGTTGCCCGTGACAGCGAACATCAAACCCCATGCGGCCCCGTAAAGCAAAACAAAAATCGAAGAATAGGCACCGTAATGTATGGTTACCCATATTAAACCCGAAATCACAAGGAATATGTCAGCAATGACATCAAGATCCTTAAGTTTACCGTGCCCCTGCTTGCTTTTTCGGGCAAGATAGCCATCAAGGTTGTCGGACAACCAGCCCCCGAAATAAAGCGTTGCCGCTAAAACAATACTTGAACCGTCCAGAACGGAATAGCTTATGAGAGCAATTGCCAGCAAAAACCGCAGAATGGTGAAAAGATCAGCGATGATCATGATGGCTCAATTATATGGTCGATCACCCTGAGTTAGTAAGCATTTTATTCATTTTTTGCGCATATTTAAAGTTGATTTTATGACAAATTCGGCTTATTCTACGGAGAACCATAGCAAGGGGGTGGAAGTTAAGATGTCAATTCATTTCCCTTTTTCAGATGTATCTGATGTTTGGGAGTCCCCACATCTTTTCCCACCATTTTTAATGTGCAAAACCAACAACCTTTCAGGAGGTGATTTATATGCGATACATCAGGATTACCCTTGTGTTGCTGATGTTTATGTATATCAAGACAGCTCTTGCTCAGACTTCGTTTCCGAGGATGCATGGACTTCCAGTTGATAACTACGGCGAAGAGTTGGTATGGAGCGAGTTTCGGGAAGCGTTTCTCGCAGTAGATTCATCTAACGCACTTGATGTCAAACTTTTTGACATGATAAAAGGATATGCGAACGACGGTTTCTGTTTCGGGATGTCGCTTCTTGCAGGTGCTGTGTATGTAGAAGACGGTTACATGGGGCTGTGTAAACCGCTTGGCTCTTACGCTGTAGCCGATTCGACGACCAGTGGCAATGACACCCTGACCCCGTTCTGGCCCGTGTTCAAACACGCATATCATGTGTTATGGGCACGCCAGTTCAGCCAGCCAATGGTCAGGCAAATAGCGGAACTCATATCCAGTGGCGATTTCCAGAACGCAACAGGGACATTCAACAAAGTGGAATCTTACCTATCAGGAAATGAAATACCGGTTGTATTGATAAGCGAATCGCTGGCGGTATCAGGCGTAACACCAAGTCTGGGAGGAATGCACGCTGTGCTCGCATACAAAACCGAGAAGGACGGAACCACATGGAAAATACATGTATATGACCCTTCAAGACCATACATTTCCAATCAGGATTTCTACCGACATGGCCAGAACATCATAACCATAAATTCGACATCATCCACATCATGGAGTTACCCGGGGCCGAACGGCAATGTATGGAGCGGATTTATATACACAGTTCCTGGAATCAGGCTTCTGGTGCCATCGACTAACCCTCTCTTGATCTCCAACCTCGCTGAATCCGTGGCGAAGATTGTGGTAAACGGCTGCGAGATAACGGATGTGGAGACAGGAGACGAAGCGGCCGATAAAACCATGTTGTTCCCAATGGATTTCTTCTCGTCTGACAGCACACGCCATTTTTATCTGTTAACCAGCCCCACAGACAGCAATTACAAGCTGAAACTCAAAAGCCACGGCTCTTACGATATATTGATTGCAGGCAACGGGGGAGTGGCAGAAATACAGGCGAGCGGTGCAAGCAGTGATGAGCTGATCTCGGTGTCCGGCTTGAAGAGCGGGGCAATTCAGGTCGAGATAACATCTTCCAGCAAAAACGCAGAGTATGTCATAGACATCCACAAAGTAATATCACCCAAACACCTAAACACCTTCACAATAAGGCCTGAGACCATGACCGAAGGCGGCTCCCTCATCGCAGGTATAACTCCCGACGGCAAGCTAAAACTGAGATCATCGTTGCCGCAGAACATAACTGTGACCTATGAGGAATATGAAGACGGAAATATCAACAAGCAGCCATCGGCACACCTCGTCCTTGTGCCGAAAGACATCCTTACGGTTGCACCGTCAAAGGACGATAACGACCACCTGATGGTGCAGAGTCAACATGGGAGGGCCAAACTATGGGCAGAAAACTAAGATTTATAGGGCTTATCATTTTGATGGCAAGCAGTTTGTCGGCACAATGGAGGATTAACCTCTTCGTTAACCCCCACCCTCCGCGCAGGATAAGTGAGTGGAGAAAAACATCGGGCATAGTCTCGCTAACAGTCACATATCAGGGGCCTGGCACCAAAACAGCTTTCCTAAGGGCTGAAATAAGAGGCGCCAGAGCCGGACAAATACTGACGGGACAGTCAAATCCAATAACTTTCCCTTCTGGTGTGCCCGTCCCCATCGATAACCCAAGAATGGTGGACTGGGACAATGTTGATTTTTCGGAAAGATTCAGGGAAATTCTTGCAAGGACAGGCTCCTTGCCGGCTGACAATTACGAGATATGCGTCTCCGTTTTTGAGAGGGAATCCAGCAGGCCATCGGCACAACAATGCGCCTCATTCGAGATAATATCTCCCTCTCCCCCGCATCTTCTTACCCCTGAAAACATGGACACCGTATCGTTGAGGAACCTCACATTCAGATGGACACCTGTCAGGACATATCCGCCGACCGTGCCGCGCTATCGAATAAGGGTATGGCGGGTCTATCCGCGCGACAACATCAAGATGGCGTTACGCCGTCCCCCGGTGATCGACGATGTGGTATCGTCCACTATGTATATGCTGCCATTGAGGAGACGGAGTTTACAGGTGGGAGCCAGATATATCTGGGCTGTGCAGGCTATTGACGAAGCGGGTAACCCCATAGGTCAAAACAACGGCATGAGCGAGACATGGGTTTTCGTCGTTGGAGGCAGAACAGTAACGCCGAGGTTGCCCCACACTCTAAAAATTGGCCACTTCATTGTCTCTGTTAGCTCATTCGATGCTGGTTCAAGGATAAGTTCTCTCAGCGGATCAGGTAGGTCATTTTTCTACGATGAAAGCACCGGCAGCAGAGTTGGGTTCGATGTTGATTTCACAGGACTTGTAGGTGGAACTCAACACGGAGATACACTAATCATAACACGAGGCATGGCGACATCAAACATGTCATCGCCAATCCAGATAACGGTCGCTGGTTTTAAACTTCACATAAGCAGTGTGACCCTTACACCAGATTCAGCCACAGCTCAACTCTATATGACACACCCATGTCTCTACGATACTGGGAGCCCCGATCCGTGGCAGCTTGGGCCGTTCCAGACAGTTATAGATACCGACGGCGCGTTCATTCAAAGAATTGACGGTTCAAACCTCGAGCCGTTCAGGATGGCCGATCTGGACATCTATTTCAGGCCAACAGGCGACATCCTCATCGATATGGCGGCAAGGGCGCTGTCATCAGGCTCTTCCAGCACAGGCGGCGACACCACGGGGAGTAGCTCCGGCAGTTCAGGCAGTTCTGGAGGCGGTTCAGGCGGTGGTTCGCTCACTCCTTTCCCCGGCAGAGTGATAAATCCGGGCACCGTGCCACATATCTCGCCGGGCAACCTGACACCACCCGGTCCTACTGGGCCGATAATAAACGGCATACCCGGTCTGGAGGTGTGGCGTGGGATTATCTTCTACGGCGGGCACACCATCGAGCGCCCAGAAATGAGATATTCGAATACAGGCTACCTTTACGGAGAATACTCGTTCTCAATGGCGGTGCTGACGGATTCAGGCCTGACCGTGACGCTTGAAGAGCTTGCAAATCCGTGGGATTTCACCACTGTCTCTCCTTACGGTTTCAGGTTCAGCCTCAACGACGGCAGGCTGGAGATACAACACTGCAATGTGAAAAGCGGCCACATAAGTGGTGTGGTTAAAATGCCATACGGTGAAAATGGGGTGCAGGATGAGAACGGGGATACGCTTGCTGCCGAGTTCGATTCGCTGTCAGTCGATTCCACGCTTACATTCGCAGGGTCGGCACACCTCTCAAGCCGTTACATCTCATGGGGGCAGTTTAAGTTATTCCACAAACGGGATGTAAACCTCAGGTTTACAGGGGAACCGCGGCAGTATTACCTACTCGCAAAAGGCGACTCCTTCACTTTGTATCCGCATTTAGACACACTCGTGGGTATGATTTTGAGAGTCAGGCATTATGATTCGCTGTTTATCTACACTCCAGACTTACCAAATCCTATGGACATCAAGCACAGTGCGCTGACAGGGTGGTTGGTCCTTGATGAACAGGGACTTACTGGCAGGATATGGGTGGAGGAGAAAGGAGGATCATACTTCGCAGGCGAATTCGGCAGGCCGGGCAAGCCGGGCTACAAATCGGATTCGACCTTTAACCTGAGGTTCAATGTCAATCAGCGAGACAGCATGGATTTTTACATCGAATTTGCTGGAAACTCGACATTCGACGCCCGATTTGACGGAATCGTGAACGAGATACCTTACCCAACTGCCATCGGTTTCCAGTTCAGACACATGAACATCACCTCGACAGCTGAATTCATCGGCGGCAAAATCCATTTCGAGCAGCCGGAAACGCTTGCTTACTGGGGTGTTGCAATGGATTGCAAGACCGGCTACCTGAGCATCAGGAGCGGCGAGGCTATCTTCACAAACGCCAATATTTCCGAAACGGTTCACTTCAGCAGTCCGTTCAACATCATCTGGTCCGAAATAGCTGCCGATGGAAACCTGAAGAGGATGGATTTCAACCAGAACTCGGCATATCAGAAGTTCGATGGGTTTGCCATAACTCTCGATTCAGCTGGTCTTTCGCAATACCGTCCCCATGACAAATTGGGCGCGCTTGTCGTCAGGTCTTACATACATTTTGACTTCTTCGGCCAATCAGACACACTGGTAACTGTGTATGACTACAAGGACACAACTCACACAGCAAAGCCATATTACGGCAGGAATGTAAGGATAGATTCACCAGCTGTCTTCGGGCTCAGACGGAGATGGGGCAACGGGCTTGCGGACTTCAATTTGGACAGTGTGACTTACGATGTTGCGAAACAATACGGCTTCCTTGGCGCTGGTCAGTTCTCGATCCAGTATCTTGACAGGAGCCTCTACATGGCTGGAGACCTCAAGAGCGAGGGAACACGGCTCTGCATAGCGGATTCAGCACATGTTACCACGGTTGATATGGGAGCGACAGCCGTGACAGCAATAAGGGACATCTGGGGATGCGCATTTATTAAAGGAGATGAGCTGAAGAGGATTGTCATTGGCGGCTCGATAACGAGCTCAGCGGTTTCAACGGTTATCGTGTCAGCTGGAGCTACAGGACGCTTGACACTGGCGATTTCCCCCACCGTATCGAAACTGATCATAGAGGGGCGATATGAATTCAAGAGCATCGTAAATGGTGTGGAAATGGACGCTTACTCGAGGCTGGTGTATAACCGCGGCGAGCATTACCTCGAAGGTGACATCTATGGGATGTTCAATCTCGGCGGGGGATTGCCGATAGGATCCGCCCACACAATGGTTTACGGCAGATTCACATTCCACATGGGGGTTGATTACACCTCCGTTCAAGGTGAAGGCAGCATAGACTTCAACTGGTCGCAGTTAGAGCTATCTCTATCCCTTACATCCGGTGGTGCACTTGGCGTAAAAGGTGGATTTTTCGTAGGTGTGAATGTCCCGAAGAACAAAGCATGGATTCTCACTCACAGGAATGGCCGATTTGGTGTGAACATGGCCAATTTGCCCGCAACTCTGACAGGCTTCTACACCTACACCGACATAAAAACTGATTTCGACATAGGACTGTTCGGAGGCGGTGCCGAGGTATTCCTCGGCATGGGAGCCATGACAAACGGTGTGGGCTCTGCCTCGGCATGCGGAGGCCTTCCGCTTCCCTATGTGATAGGCGATCTTGGAATTTACCTGTATGGCGAAATTCTGTGGGGGTTGGTATCTGCATCAGGGACATTTGAGGGGCAATTCATCGGCCCATGTCCATTCGCGATCGAAGGCACAATCAGACTTGAAGGATGCGTCGCATGGGTTCTCTGTGCTGAAGTCGGGCTCACCGTCGGCGTGAGCAGCCAAAGGGGGTTTTACATTGAATAGAAAGATATTACTCACGGCAATTTTACTGGTTGCATCGCTCCCGAAAGCAGCGGGAGCCACCGGAAGCACCACAAAATTGGTTGCCGATACAAAAGGCAACAAAGTGGTGCTCATCTGGAATCACTCAGGACCTTATATCGGATACAACATATATCGGAAAGGAAGCGGTGGTAAATACACAAAACTCAATCCCGCTCCAATAAGAACCGTGACATCATGCAGGACGATTCAGAGGATCATCTCGCCCGGAACGCCGGATTGGGAGAAACTGCATAGCCTTTCGATAAAACCGTGCTCTATTCCGGACATAATACAAAATGACACTTTGAAGAGGAAAATGTTACTTGCACTTGCTTACACCGGGATGTATAGGATAGCCCGTGTTATTGGAATTGGATACATCGACCCGCACCCAGGAATTGGGAACACTTACAGTTATGCGTTGACCGGAGTTCTCAGGGGAGGTTCAGAAACACACTTCCTTGATTCTGTCACGGTGACGGTTGGTTCTCCGGTTGTGCCACCTGCCCCCACGCATGTTGAGGCCTACCCCGGAGACAACAAGGTGATGGTCAGATGGACACCTGTGGAAAACGCCACTGGATACATAGTGGAGCGCAGGACAGGAGCAGGCTCTTATGTCCGTGTGAACGAGGCCATGATGATGACGAAGTGCACCGAGACGCCTTTCGGGCAGCCGCTCCCGGATTCTTCAAAGCTTTGTTTCACGGATCACCTCAGGTGGTCAGGCTCGGAGCCGGATAGCCACAATGTCGATGGTGTGTGGGTAAAGGGCCCGTTCAACGGAATAACCTACCAATACAGGGTTCGCGCCGTCACGATACTTGGCAACAACGGCTCGCCAAGCTCGCCTGTCTCGGCCACACCTGTGGACTCCACGCCGCCTCAGGCTCCTGAAGACATACATGTAACTACAGTGGGCGAGAGTCTCCGAGTTTCGTGGGAGAAAATCGAGCAGGACATAAACTACCATAAAGAGCTTCAGGGGATTTCAGGCTATAGACTTTACAGATACACATCAGCGGAAGATACAAACGGCGTGTTTGTGGCAACTGTGCCGCAGCCAGCCGGCAGCACGACGATGCAGGTTACATATCTTGACAACACACCGGGACTGGGTTCACCTCACGGGGACAGAGTTTATTACTACCGTATAGTTACAGTGGATAATAACGGAAACAAGAGCACTTACAGCGCACCTGTTAACGGGATTGTAAAGGACATAACTCCTCCCGATCCTCCAACTAATATTGAGGCAGTGGGATACACTGATTACATAGTGGTGCACTGGAGGAAGCCACATGCTCCCGATGTCGCGGGATATCAGATTTATCGGGGCATTTGCAGTGATACTTTGATAAAAAACGAAAGGAGGATAGTTTACCCGCTACACCTGATTGCAACAGTGGATGATGCCGATTCACTGGTTTACGCTGATCACGGATTGCCCAAGGGGTCGCCACTGTGTTACCGCTATGCGGTCAGGGCGATAGACAAAAGTCAAAATGTCAGCGACACAGCTAACACTTACTGCGAAAAACTGCGTGAAAGGGTCGCTCCCCCACCTCCTGAGATAATAGGCCTGAAAGCTCGGAATAAAGCCGTGCTTGTTCAATGGGTTTCAGCCCCTGTGCAGGATCTTTTTGGATTTGTAGTTGAGAGAAAGGACTCATCGGGCTCATGGGTTCGCGTCTCTCCTGAGCTGCACTTCCCCGATAAGCCAACATGCGCAGACATTCAGGCCAATTCGATATGGGCACCGGACACGGTCTATTCGTTCCTCGATACCGGTGTTGTGGCAAAAGTCGAATACACATATCGTGTTCGGGGTGCAGATTTCGATGGGAATATTGGCGAACCATCAACAGAAGTTTCCACCTATACCTACGATTTCAAACATCCCATGAGACCGCTTATAACATCGGTTACATCGACAGGAACTGGCATTCGGCTTCAGTGGGAACCCCTCTTCTCGCCTTCCGAACATGAGGGATTTGTAGTTTTTCGTTCAAAGTCATCGCACGGCCCATTCTATCAGATAAGCGGTCTCATAAAAGGTAGCGCTTTTATAGACAAGAATGTCATTCATGGCCAGACTTTCTGGTATAAAGTCCAGCTGATAGACAAGAGTGGAAACAGATCGGTGCCATCACCCGCAAGGTATGGCCAGCTACCATAAGAAACGGAGATGAAAAATGATTGCTTTACTAACAAAAGCGTTCCTGATAGCCACTGTTGAGCTTGGCCCGGTTGGATTTAGCGGAAACGCTCAATTCATGTTCGAATACGATACGCTAACTGGCGTGACCCAGACTGCACCTGCGCTGATGGCAAGATGGCAGTTTAACCCATCGATCAGCTTCTACGGACTTCCGATATCGCTCAATCTGTCGCTTTCATCGGTAAAAAACGGCTTTCTGAATCAGCTTGAGGCGTGGACACTGACATTCGAGCCACAAAAGATGCTATCCTACATGCCGTCTCTCCCCGGTTTCCTTTTCTCGTTTCCGATGATTTCTTTTGGCAACACAAACCCAGAATTCTCATCACTCACACTCTACGGCACTTCAGTTGACGGATTTACGGTTAAATATTCGCCAGGTAAGTTCTACATAGCGCTTACACGAGGAAAATTAACCCAGGTGGATTCTGTCCTTGGAGAAGTTTATCCGAGGCGGGTTCTCGGCTACAAAGTGGGGGTTGGGGCGCCTGACGGCGCCCACCTCCACTTAACCTATGCCCATTTCTTAGACGACACGACAGGATTTTCCATATCCGATTCCAATCCACCGCGCGAAAATTTCATTATGGGGTTAAACATGGGGATGAATTTGAAACACATGCATCTGCAAGCTGAAATAGCAGGCAGTGAGGTCACGGATGACATCAGGGATTCCATTATCGAAGTAGAAAAAATGCCCCAATTCCTGATCAAACAATTCAAGCCGCGTGTGTCCACGCATGCGGATTATGCAGCTCGTGTAAGAATAGCATCTAAGATCAAGGGCACATCTTTCAAGGTTTACGGCCAATATGTCGGCCCTGGCTATGAATCATTTGGAACGGCCATTCTGAAAAACGATGCAATCGAGTATGGCGCTGAATTCAGGACGGCTATGTTGCACGGTATGGTCTCGCTCGGCGGGAACTATCGGACGAGCAAGGATAATATCCTTGGGATAAAGGGGATAACCACGCAAAACACCATTTACCACATCGACATCAGCGTGGCGCCTCCGAATTTGCCATTTTTGCAACTCTCACTGGATCAGACATCGCAAATGGTAGAGGACACTGCCAGTTTTACAAGCAGGATGATAATGGCATCGGCTGGCTATCCTTACATAATCAGGAACATGAGCCTGTTCTCTCAACTATCGCTAAGCTATCAGAACTCTGACACACCGGATACCCTTTATCATGCGCAATCTTATGGCCTCATAACGGTTTCCCAATCACTTGCATTCAAATTCCCGCTTACGCTCTCAGCCACCATGACATACGGTAAATTCAAATCTGACACCATGCAGATGAACAGGTCAACCTTCGATTTCTCAGCGAGTTACACTGTAAAGAAATTTATGCCAGTTGCTGGCGTATCTTATTCGTCATCAGACGATGAAAACAGAACTAACCTGTATCTCCGTGCATCTTATAGGCCAGGTTGGGATGTCACAATATCAAGTTCACTTCTCTATGGCATGGGCAACAAATCCGGAAGCGGGTCGTTCTCCGAAAAGAAATTTACCTTTTTGATTGGAAAAACATGGTAGGCACATCAAAAATTAGGGGGATGGACATAAATTTCTTGACACCATTATATCCCACAGGTAATATTTAGTCACCAAAAACCAAACAGGAGGTTTTGTTATGAGGAAAGTATGGATAGTCATGGCGATTGCTGGCGGGCTTGTGCTTGCAGCGTCATGCAATTCCGGAAAGGTGAAAGAGCTTGAGCAGCAGGTTACACAGCTTCAGGATCAGGTTACAACCCTTCAGGACAGTATTCAGATGCTGAACTCTGTGATCGATTCTCTGAACGCTGAGCTTGCTGCCGCTCAGGCACCTGAGATGAAGACACAGAGCGTCAAAAAACAACAGAGCAGTTATAAACCCAAGAAACCTGCTCAGTCCAGCAAACCTGCTCCTCCACCCAAAGTTGGTGGAAGGTGATAGGTGAGCTGAATCCCCAACAGGAGGGAAGGATATGAAAAAATACACAAGATTTGTAGCAATATTGATGGTTGTGGCTGGAGTTGCCTTCTTTGCAGGATGCCCCGCACCTGTTACGAACATCGAGCCACCGGCATCACTTTCGATATCAGCTGATAACACGGGCACACGGGTCGTGCTCACATGGGAAGCATCCCCGACAGAGGACATCGATGGCTATATTGTTTACTTTAAGCCTATTAACGGCACTTTCGCCCCAATAGATACCCTCGAGGCAACTGAGACTCAGTATGAGGTTGACCCTCAGGGAACGGCTGGCGAGTATCATGTCACAGCTTACAAAGGAGATAACGAGAGTGACCCAACTGATAATGTAAGCACTATCCCCTATCATACAGCTGCCGTCGAAGTTTATGAGCTTAACGGCGCAGGATCAAGCGGTTATGGTTGGGATAGAACAACGGGAAGCGGCTCAGCATATCCTATGAGCCAGGCCAGCAGCGCAGATAATGTTGACTTTTACATAACCAACTTCGCCGCTGGATATACTGTGGTACCTTATTATCTGGCTTCGCCAGATGTCAGTCAGGCTTCTTCTGACAGCTCCATTGTGCCATCAGCAAATTGGAGAGTCAACGGAATTAAACATGTCACAAACGAGGAAGCCAACTCGGTGCTCCCTGCCGCTGGAAATTATGTGAACTACGAGGAACTCATAGGCAACAGCTATTACGGTGTTCACACCGAAGATGGCTACTTCGGGCTTGTTTACACAAATGGCGTGCCCAACACAAGCAATGGCACCCAGAATATCGAGACATGGTTCCAGCTGGTTCAGGGTCTGAGGCTCATCAACCACCAGTAGAACTTTAGCTGAAACGATAAGCACAGGGGGGCGGCTGAGCACTCAGCCGCCCCCGATTTTTTGGTAAGGTGAAACAATGCACGGATTTCATGACAGAGCTAAAATCGATGAGACGCTTATGAGATATGCGTTGCAGCGCAGGCGTAGGACGAGCCTGACCACCCTCGCTTTCATGTTTTTCATCTTTGGTGTTACCACTTCTTACTTCTTCCCATACCTGTTTCACAACTGGTATATGGTTCTGGTTGTGTTTCTGTTACTTGCAGGGATAATGGGATTTTACGCTGCGACTCAGGAATTCATGTTTTTGTTGCTCGGTGCGGCTTACACGACTGCGATCTTGTCCATTCTCCTGCTTCGCTCACTCATACCTTTTGCCATATTGTGGGCAGTTGGGATTTTCTTTTTTTACAACTGGGCGACTTCTGGCCCTCCGACAACGGTGGAATACAGGCCGCCCAAAGGAATCTCGCCTGAAGAAGTGGCTTACATGATCGAGGATAGAGCGGCCGATGAGCGAGAACTTCTTGTTACGCTGTTAGAACTTGAGAGAAAAGGGGTTGTGGAACTGATACCCTCGAAAAACGATTTCTACATCCGTAGGTTGAGGGATATGAACGAGCTTGATGATCTGAACCCGCTTGAAAGGTTTGTCATGACACGCGTGTTTACCATGACGGGCGTCAGAACAATACTCGAATCAGGCATCCAACTGAATTACAACGAGTTTCCGTCGGAGGTAAGCCTCGACTATGTGCTGAACAACCTCACTGAATGGAAAAAAGCCTTTGACCTAACTTTCAAAGATTACTTAACTTATTACAAGCCAGTTTATTACAGATTTCTCATGTCATCAAAGAGGAGGATAATGCTTCTTGGTCTCGCCTCAGCCTTGTGGGCGATTTTCGTGGCCTATCTTTACAATTTTCAGTTAGGCAAGTCTGGCGATTACTTACTATCGTTTTTCATATTTGGGGCCGTTACAGCCCTTTTCGGGTGGAAATACACCGGAGCGATGACGGCTCTGGGCAAGTCCGTTTATGCCAAAATTAAAGGGTTTGGAGAATTCCTGAGGAGAGTGGAATGGCCAAGATTGAGGTGGATGCTCAAGACCGGTCGAATTACCGTAAATGAGCTTTTCCTTTATGCTATTGCGTTTAAGATGTTTAACAGCATAGACTTCTGGCTGATACGAATACGAAAAGACAAATCGCTCGATCTGGGAGATATATCAAAGATTGAAAAGTTGTGGAAGCTGATAAACTTTAGGTGGCACTTGAGTAACTTAATCGAGGAATTTGAGGGAGGCTACAAGGTGTAATGCGGGTCATTGCCGAGCACGGAGAGTGGATGTCCGCAGTCCTCAATGTCGAGAAACACAGTTTTTTCTGGAGGCCGGAATGGTTTTCACTTTTCGAGGGCAAAAGCAGTCTGTTGGTGAGCGAATCAGGGCTTGCCGTGCCGGTTCTTGTCAAAAACAAGCTGTTTACGAAAGTGATCCACAGCGGCCCGATGGGCGGATATGGCGGGCCCATAACTCCAAAAGACAGCGTTAACCTCCGCGAACTTGGTTTTTTCCTGTTAGCCATAATGAAAAAATACCTCGCAAGTCGGATAGCGTTTCACGGCACACCGTGGCTCTCGTTTCACGGCTCCCCTCCCTGGTTCGTCAGGATGAGGCGAGGCGAGACGATGATATTGCATCCAATCCCGTCCGATCCGCTCGGTAGATGCAACTCATCATGCAGGCGCAACTACCGCAAAGCATTCCTCAGCGGCGTCAGGTTTAAAAGCGGATCCAGCTCCGATGTCAATGAATATATGAGGATGTATGCTGATACTGCCAAAAGGCACGGCGGTGCAGTAACTTACTCTATTGATTTCTTCCAGCGTCTCATCGCCCTGAAAAATGTCCATCTGCTGCTCGCCACTTATCAGGATAAACCGATTGCGGGCATCTGGCTGTTGGAAGGCAAGGGGGAACTTTTTTACTGGCACGGCGCCTCATACACGAAATGGTTGCATCTCAGGCCGAACAACCTGCTCCATGTGGAGGCCATCGAGCTCGCAAACAGGCTCGGCTCCGAATGGTATAACATGGGGGCAAGTCTCGGGAAAGAAGGGTTGAAAAGGTTTAAGGCTTCGTTTGGTGCCACCGAATGGAATTACCCTATACTCTCGATTTCGCTGGTTCCCGAATTTTTGCTGCGTTGATGAAGGGCGGCGGCTGTCGCCGCCGCCCTTGAACTCACTTCACAACCACTATCTTCTGTGTCCTGACGGAACGCCCAGTATCAATGAGCAGGATATAAACGCCGGGCGAATTCAACCTGAAGCTGAACCTGTTACCGTCAACCATGCGTCTGAAGACCTCCCTTCCGGCTGCATCATAGACCCTGACACTGCTCGTCTTCGGGGCCTTCACTGTGAACATCCCATCAGCCGACACATTCGGCGTTATGGTGATGATGCCCTGACCGACATCACCATGTCCTTCGTTAACGGACGGTGGCACAGCTCCGCCTGAGAGCAAATAGAATGTCCCGCCGTTACTGCCGAGCATCTGTGTGCCACCGCCGATGTCTGCAAATCCATCCCCGTTGACATCGGACACAGCAAGAACCGTAAAGAATTTGTTGTCGCCAGTGAAACTCCAGAGGCTGTCACCTGTGTGTCCATCAAGCACATAAATCCTGTGGTCGAATGAGCCTGCGACCACCTCATTAAATCCGTCGCCGTTTAGATCGTCAACCGAGTTGACCGTCCACACATCGCCACCCGTGTAGAACCTCCACAGTGTAGTCCCGTCGCTGCCGGAGATGACCATCACATCGTTTGACCAGCTCCCGACAGCTACATCGTGCATGCCATCCCCAGAAACATCGCCTATGTCAACGACTTTCATCACGACGCTGGAAACCGTATTCTGCCATATCAGCTGCCCATCGGCCCCGCTTATCGCCAGGACCATGCCGCTCCAGTTGCCGGCGATCACATCGTCCACACCATCGCCGTTCAGATCCGGTATAGAGATCGCCCACCATACATCGCCGCCTGTGTCGTAACTCCATATCACACGTCCGTTTTCTGAAGGATTGCCGCTCACGAGATACACATGGTTGTCCCTCACGGAATTGCCTCCAGCGCCAGCAATTATATCAGGATACGAATCGCCGTTCACATCCCTTATGGACGAGACTGTTATGACCGCATCGTTCGCCTGATGTCGGAAAAGCACAGTCCCGCTGGCACCATCGAACACATACACACAGCGCGGCCCCATCGAGCCACTGTTCCATCCTCCAACACCTGCAATAATTTCAGGCACACCATCGCCGTTGACATCGCCAAGCGTATCGACGGAATAGACCCAGCCGCCATGTCCATCCTCTCTGTGAGTGTCATAGCTCCAGATAACGGTGCCATCGAGGCCGGATATGGCGTAAATCGTGCGGTCTCCCCACGCACTGCCATGCACGATGTCAGGGAAACCGTCGCCGTTTAGGTCAGAGACGGCTTTCAAACCGCCTTCACCCCAGCCTCCACCTATGTCCCGAGTCCATAACGGGATAGCTTCACCGTAGCTGTTCCCACGAATTGCGAAAAGGTTGTCGCCCGTCACACCTGCATCGTAGGAATCGAAAACCACGATCGGAGTGCTGTCTCGGGGATCCACGAAATAGGTCGAAGAAACGACATTGTCAGGTCCTGAGACGCTCCAGAGCAGGTCGCCACCTGTGAAAGCGGACGGAGAAAACGCCCGTCCGTGCAAAACGATCGAGAATGACGGGGCAGCGGCGTCGTTGGAGTAGATCCACATCGTGTCGTTCACTTCACCCTCGATCTCAGGGGAGAAGAAAACCGATAGGCTGTCCGAATTTAATGGCCTGACAGTTATCGGAAAGTCGATGCCTTCGAGGTAAAAGTTGGCAGAAGAAACACGAACGCTGTCTATGATAAGGTCGAATGTGCCCGAATCGGTTACGACGAGCACCATTCGTTTGAGCCCACCGACATAGTTCTCGCCAAAATCCATCGTAGTGTCGCTGGTCACAATGTGCGGCCCGGATATTACACTGCTCGCATGCAGGCTGACATCCACTCTCTCCTCATCGGGATCGTTTGAGAAGACCGACAGCGTGCCTCGATATTCTCCTGCAACTGTCGCGTAAAAATGAACAGGCAATCCGTAATTGCTTCTCGGCTCAATCGATGCTATCGGCGATGCGGTTTGGCTCACGAAAAAGCCTTCGCCGCTGACCTCGACCGAATCTATCGTGAGAACGGTATCCCCTTGATTGTAAATCTGAAGAGTAGCTGTTGCCGTATCGCCAATAGACACAGCTCCAAAATCAAGGAGCGTGTCGGGTATGTAGATGTCAGGTGTGCCACCGCCTGAGACATTTATCTGAAAGAACGACCAGCCGGTTGAGGAGTTAGGATTTTTGGCTGTGACCCACAGGTAAGCACCGTCCCATGTTGCACCTGTGGGATTGGCACCGGGAGAGCTGAACGATGCCACGACCTGACCGCTTGCGGTATCGACAGCATAGACCATGTTGGCGTAGTAATCGACCATCCACAAGTTCGTCCCGTCAAATGCAAGTCCCCACGGCTGTGCATCAGGTGCAGGCAGACTCCTCAAAGTGTCGCCTGTGGCAGGATCTATCTCGTAAAATCGTCCGTCTGGATCGTAATACGCAGCTGCCCATAGATGGGCGCCGTCGTATGTCAGCCCTGCCATGTAATGCCTCGGAGTTGGGAACGAATCGATCAAATTCCCCAGCGCGTCAAGTTTGTAGATGTGATGATCGCTCCCCATGTAATGGTGCAGGAAATAGATGTATTCTCCATCGAAAGCGAGCCCATAGCAATCGTCCCTCGGGGATGGCAGCGTGTCGAGCACCGCGCCGTTTGAAGTATCAATCTGGAAAATATACACATCGTTTCCACTCGCATACAGGCCGGAGTAAAGGTGCTCCCCGTCAAAAGTCAGACCGCCGGAGCGGCGAGGGGCATCAAGCACCTTGACCACACTCTGGGCGTTCAGCCCTGTCAGCATGATGAGTATCAACAAAAGCCTTCTCATGGCTCACCTCCATAGTAAAGCCCTCTTAAGCGGGCGGGGATTTATCGACCGAACAGGGAACAAAATGAACATCAGCTCAAAAAGACCTATGTCGTTTTCCTTTTCTTGCACTTCAAAACATAGATGGATGGGTTCATCAAGAACCCATCGCTCATAACTTTGTCGTAAACCCTGTTGACTGCTTTATTCAAAGCACCTTTCAGCTCATTATCCCATGGTATTTCTTCAATGTCTTTCAACATCAACTCTCTCCACTCATCCATAACTTCCTTATGGCGAGAATTCTTCGCCGAAGGGAATACTTTCTCGGCATAAACATCAAATCCGAGGATGTCGAGGGCAAATTTGAGTTCTTCTGGCAGTGGTTCGGATGACCATGTCTCTCCTTTCAAATCGTAAATGGCCTTCGACAGGTTCCATCGCCTCCATTGCCCCTCGTTATCAGGGTTTTCGAGACTTTCCACAGGGATCTCAGAAGTGATTATCAGGTGGCCGCCCGGTTTCAAGACCCTCTTAAATTCCTTCAATGCGGTCAGAAGCTTCAGAGGCCTGGGGTTTAGAAAAACGATGGTGTCGTCGCAATTCACGATGTCTATCGATTCGTCCTTTATGAAGTGCAGATCAAAGATGTCCGCTTCTCTCAACTCGATGTATCTGCTATACTCTCCAAGCCTTTTCTTTATCCTGTCAATCCATATCTGTGGAAGGTCGTTGTCAACGCAGATGATTTTGGAGGTGCCTCCCTGTTCATGAACAGCTTTTGCCCAGAAATAAGTCGATACACCCGCCCCAACTGCCGCATCGAGGATGACTTTGTTCCTCAAATCCAACCCATCAAGCACAAAATCGTGGATTTTCCCCATGAGTGAGGCCTCCCGGTTTGATTTTAAAAAACTCTCCTTGAATTCGGTTCTAACACTCATCGCACTTCACCCAATTCGGACATGGCAACAAAGTTAGATTTGACAGGTTTTTTCCCTTCTCGACACCACACTACCAACTAATTTTTAGCAATAAACATGGAATAGAGCTCAATTATGGGGATCATCTTTTGATTCCTTCTCCAGCATAGCCCTAATTTGAGGGATACGTTTGCTTACTTCAATGCTCAAGATGTCCTCGGTCGGCGCTTTGACAAGTACAGCGGCCTCAGGTTGCAGTTTTTCCATAACGCTCTTTTCCATAAACTCTTTTGACTCTCCACCGGAATGGTAAAGCATGTTCATCAAAACGATCTGCATCTCAAGATCGCTCTCAAAGAACTCCTGCAGCCCTTTCTCATCCTGCACTCCCTTGATGCTGGCTATCAGCGCCACGACTGCAGCGTATTCCTCCATCTTATCAGGCCAGCTTTTAACCCATTTTTGCAGCTTTTCGGGCAGCATCTTCAATATGTCATCTATATCGCCAACCCCTTTCATCGCACTGACCTCCGCCAAATTTATTTTGAATTGCCATCCTCGACAGGGAGCTCTATCTCAAAAATAGTTTCCCTGCCTGGCGTCGATGACACAAGCCTTATTTTGCCGTGATGGATGTCTTCAACGATCCTTTTCGTCAGTAACAATCCCATGCCCCATCCTCTTTCTTTGGTCGTAAACCCCTTCTTGAAGATGAGCTTCTGCTTGTCAGGAGGTATCCCTCTGCCGTGATCTACTACCCTGATAACCCCTTTCCCATCCCTGACATCGACATGAATCTCAATGTGAGGGGAGTTCATCCTTGCCTCGTAAGCGTTTTTCACCAGGTTTTCGACCGCCCACGAAAGCAATTCAAAATCACCCATCACCTCGCAGTCGGAATTGATGACGATATCGGGGCTATACCCCTTCAAAAACCGCTCTCTGGCCTCACGGACAGTCGAATTGACAAGCTCGGACAGGCGGAATCGGCTGAATTTGTGCCCGCCACCGATCCTCGAAAACCGTTGAAGGATCGATGAAATCCTGTTCAAATCCTTTTCCATGCCATTAACGATGTCCTGCTCGATATCTGGATGCGATCTCAACAGCTCGAACCAGCCCATCAAAGATGAGGTCGGGACGCCCATTTGATGGGCAAGCCCTTTAGCAAACATGCTCCACAACGCCTCCATCTGGTATTTCTGGATCGAACCGGCAGCCCACATGAGCCCCACGAACGACAAAACGCCGACTATCGTCAAAAGCAAGGGCAAAAGCTTTATGTAGTTCACGATCTCAGGGTTGCCGTAGTAGATGTAACCAACCACTTTGCCATGTAACTCCATTGGAATAGGTTGATGGGCTTCTTTCAAGCTTTCGACGGCCTTCAGCAGCTTCTGGAATTCGGGGTCATGTCGCAAAAGTTCGGGGCGATCGAGTTCAGCGGCCGAGAACCTTTTCGGATCGACGCCAACGCCTTTCCAGGCCCTCGGCGTGCCGCTTACATCAACCACGACCATCGGGAAATCCACATCGTTTACCACATCCCGAATGATGTCTGCCACATCGCTCTCCTCAGTCGCAGGTATCAACAAAGTCGAGAAAAGTTTTGCTATAACCCTCGAAGTCGTCTCAACTTCCCTCTGAATTGAGCGCGTTATAGGTCTAACAAGAAAAATGGACGACAGCGACACGAAGCCTATGGCAAAGAAAAGATAAGGCAAAATTCGGTTCTTCATGGCAAAGCTTATTTTAGCCAATAGTTTGGCACTTCTCAAGCGAAAAATGCGATATCATACCCCCTGATCCTCTGTCTTAGCCTATCAGCGGCCGATATTTCTCAAATCTCCAGGTTAAAGAAAAGGTTATCTGGGATTTAATGAAGAAATACAGCAAGCCGCCGCTTCCTCCTTGATATCCATCTTGAGGCCACCCCTGAGGATGAGGAACGGTATCAGATGGTCTATGCCAATGAACACTAAATGGGATAACAAAATGATTGTGCGGAATTTTGATCCCATCCGATGAAAGCCGTGGATGCGCACCACCCCAATCCTTCAACAGAGCAACGAGCAAGGTACATTGGATCATACCTCCGCACTTTTCTTGACTTCTGAGTGCCACCTGCACCACAATTTTAGACCGACGGTCGGTTTGAAACTATGGAGGGAGAGATGGGAAACATCAGGAAAGGCATCCAACGGAAGCGCGAGATCATCGAGACTGCCTTCAACCTTTTCGTGCAGAATGGCTATGAGCAGACATCCGTCCAGCAGATAATCGACACTCTCGGCATCTCAAAAGGCGCATTTTACCACCATTTTAAGTCTAAAGATGACCTTCTGGATGCAGTGATCAGCGACATACTCGAAGATGTTGCCTCAGAGATCAACCAAATAGCCAATTCCGACAGAGATGCAGTCACCAAACTCACTGAGATCTATGGAATTTTTAGAGGAAAAGAGGATGTGCTTAAGTTAATCCTTGCTGAGCTTTATCGCGACACCAACCTCAAGATGCGGCAGAAATTTGTAAATCAGATGCTCAAAATCATTTCAGCCCCATTGAACAAAGTGCTTGAACAGGGCAAAGCTGAGGGAGCGTTTGACATCGTTGAAGTTGAAGGCGTCGCTCAATTGCTCATAGTCATGGACATGGCTGTCGGCGAGGCCATCTTTGGGTTGATGAAAGAAAGGGACATCAAAGGCATAAAATCGATGTTAGACGCCTATGCATTTGCCATCAAAAGGATACTTGGCACAGAAGCGGACATAAAATTCACAGATGTCGATGTCCTCCAACTCATTGAGAACATTTAAAAGGAGGTTCTAAAATGGTGGGGATTTTGCTGGCATTTTCTGTCGCTCTCACCCCGACGGAGGTGCTCCAAAAGGTGGATTCAGTGGCCACCGTGCCTCATTCCGTCGGGATACTGGAGGAAACCATAGTCACAACATCCGGTAGCAAGAGGACATTTCGGATTAAATACTTCACAAAAGACAACATGGACAAACAGCTCATGGTCTATCTGTATCCTGAGCCCGTTGCAGGCACGAGTTTTCTGATAGTAGGCGACAATGTGTGGGCGTATTTCCCTGAGACCGGAAGGACGCGAAAAATAGCCTCGCACGCGCGACGGGGCAAGGTTATGGGCTCGGATTTCACCTACGAAGACCTCAGCACTACCACCTACGGCAAGAAATTCAAGCCTGTGAGCATGAAAACCACCGAAAACGCTTACATCCTCGAACTTGTGCCTCGAAAAAACACTCATATCTCATATTCGAAGATCGTCATGACGGTGGATAAATCCACTTTTGTGCCGACGAAGATCGATTTTTACAGGAAGGACGACGGCAAGCCATACAAGACGCTTTATCAGAGCGATATCGAGGTCATCGACGGCATACCAACGCCTAAAACGATCACAATGGTGAACAACCTGACCGGCGGCAAAACGGTGATGAAAATCGTGAGCATAGACTACAAGAGCCCCATCGAGGATAGATTCTTCACACTCGAAGGTATGAGAGGAGCGCTTGAAAAATGATGGGCATCATATTTTTCGTGTTGACCTCGATCGGCGGCATTGTGGAGTATCAGGGTCAGGCGATGAAACTGAAGAGTAGCACGGTTTTTACGGGTTACTCGAAGATCGACATACGAATTTCCAGCAGTATCTCTACGGGCATCTACTTCCGCACCGACATCGTTGGCATCCATTATCACGGAAAGCTGACTTACAGCTCCAATGATTTCACGCCTTATGTCGATTTTTATGCTCCCACATTCACCTACCAATCCAGATTTTACCTGCAAAATGCGTTCCTGAGGGTTAGAAAAGGAATAGCGGAGTTTCAAGTGGGCCGCCAACAGGTAGGCTGGGGCACAGGCTACGCATTCAATCCGTCAAATGTCTTTCAGCACAAATCCATGTTCGATCCCACATACGAACTTGATGGGGTTGACGCGTTGCGATTGCGCATCTTCCCGGCCTCATTGTGGGAACTGGACATGCTGTGGCTGCCGCCCGATGACACCTTCGGCTCGCGATACGGGGTGAGGCTTCACGGGAACATAGGAGGATGGGACATATCTTTCGGCAGAGTGCATTTCCAGAGGATACTTGCGATCCCCTTCGACCCGCCTCCCCCAACACTTGTGGCGTTGAACGAAACAGTTGACGCTTTCATCGGGGACTTCTCAGGCGAAATCTCAAGTGTCGGGGTTCATGGCGAGTTCTTGAAAAGGGACACGGCCAGTGTGGCACTTGTTGGAATGGATTACACGCTTTCAGATGGCCTTACCCGGATTTTGATCGAATACCTCAGAAACAAGGACATAATTCGGTTCACAAATTCGTCTATGGACACCATTGCGCGATACATCAACTTCCTCACCGGCAACGCGCTTTCGGTAGGCGAAAACGAGCTTTTCGTGGACTTATCGAGGACAATGGGATTTCACTCGGTAGAATTGGCGGCGATACTTAACCTCGATGATGGCAGTGGCATAATCATGCCTCGATTAAACCTATCCCTGTCGGACAACGCCAGCCTGATTTTATCACCATCGGTATCGTTTGGAAAAGGCGAGTTTGCTTCTTTCCCCGATGGATTTTTCGTGAGGATAAGAACAGGATGGTGAGCCATGAGGCAAAATTTTTTCAAGAAGTTATCCTATGTATCGACCACACATCCATGGCGAGTTATTCTGTTATCACTTGTCATCACACTTGTCTCCGGATGGCTTGCATCGAAGCTTCGCCTTGAAATGACATGGGTGGGACTCGTGCCCAAAAGCGAGCCGGTCGCTGTCAACTTCGAGAGGCTCATCAAAGAATTCGGGAGCGAAGGAGGACTCCTCATCGCCGTCGAGCATGACGACCCTGACTCTCTCATAGTGCTCGGCAACGAGGTCGCCGATTCAATCGCAAAGCTCAAGGAACTCGGTTATGTTCGGGCCGTTACATTCGAGGAACCGGAGAACTACCTCTCACATCACGCCTTCATGCTCATAGACACCTCCATGATCGGGCGCGTCGAAACGCTATTCACATCGGCAAACATCGACACCTTCCTCCTGAATTTCAACAACGACCTTGAATCCGAATACATCGAAAGTCAGGACAACCTGTCGGCGCAGGAACTTGAAGCCACAATGTCACTTATGACCATCGAAGACCTGCTCATTGGCATGAACAGGTATCTGGGGAATGGTGACACACTGCTATTTGACATCGGCTCGAAGGAGGCGGTGGTCGGCCCGTTGATATTCCGCTCCCTCGATGGGAAGATGGGCGTGATCTCGGTGGCACCGGCTATGTCCGCAATGGATATGGACAGACTGCTGCCTTTTGTGGATTCCGTGAGGACGATAATTTCGAGGATCCAGTCGAGGCACAGCGGCCTTAAGCTGAACGACACGGGTATTTACTCGATCGGATACGATGAGTATCAGACAGGGATAAGGGATAGCACAGTCACCACAATCGCCTCGTTTATACTCGTTATTCTGCTGTTTATCATCGGGTTCCGTGCGTTGCAGGCGCCGATACTCGTTGGAATACCTCTCACATTCGGCATCGTGTGGGATCTGGGACTGACATACCTGCTGATCGGCAGACTGAACATGATGACCGTACTTGTCGCCGCAATCCTGATCGGGCTCGGGATAGACTATTCCATCCATATCCTTCAGGCAGCGAGCGAAAAAGAAGGGATTGCAGCGGCGCTTACAAAAGTCGGAAACGGGATCGTCACCGGAGCCGTAACAACGGCGGCCGCATTCCTGTCTCTCTACCTGACGAGTTTCGATGTGCTGAGGGAGCTGGGCATCGTCGTCGGATTTGGCGTGCTGACGACGGCAGGGGCAACAGTAATCCTGCTACCTGCCCTTTTGAAGCTGTTCGGGCGTCGGATCGAAAAAAGGGATTTCAGCGCCCCTTCCCTCGGTCTCTACGCTCAAAAAGTGCGCTCTCTGGGTATGATCGTGCCTGTGGTGCTGTTAATCCTTTTGTTCATCTCACCCATCGCTATCAGAAAAATCAGAGTCACTTACAACCCTATAGAGTTAGAAGCGGACGGGCTGAAATCGGTTGAAACCCAAAACGAGGTAACTAAAAGGTTTGGCATGTCAACGGATTACATCTCTATACTCACGACGAGTATAGATGAGTCCTATTCCGTTGCAAAATCCGTTAAGAAACTACCGGGCGTGAGCTTTGTCGAAGGGATTCACCTATACCTTCCGCCACCTGAGCTGCAGGACTTCAAAATGCCGTATCTTGAGAGGATACATACCCGTGCTTCCAAGTTTCGGGCTGGTAGCGTCAACCGCCAGCTTCTGCTCGATCAGTTAGATAGGCTTCAGGACAACATCGTTGAGCTCAAGACGATGGCCTACATGGCCGGGCTCGACAGAGTTCACGACAAATGCGAAAACATCCTGAAATCGGGAATCTTTGATGACCTGAGGGGTAAACTTGAGAATGCCGCCGATAGCCGATTGAACAATTTGAACAACAGATTCTTCTCGATCGTTGCGCCGCTTGTTCGCACGGCCTCGACACCTGAGAAGATAACGCTCAACGATGTGCCTGAGGTGGTGCGAGATAGGTTTATATCGAAAGATAGCAGGACATTCCTTGTGAATGTTTTTACCCGAAGCGACATCTGGCAGGGAGTGGGACGCAAAGGCATGTTTGACAGGTTTATGGCTTTCAAAGGGGCGACAGGCACGCCTCTGCTCATGCATGTGCTGTGGGAAGCCGGCAAAAGGGAGAGTTTCAAGGCTCTTACGATCGTCTTCATCGTCATCTTTCTGATTTTGTTGCTGGATTTCAGAACCCTCAGGCACTCGATAATCGCATATCTACCTGTGACATTTGCATTTTTCTATTCGCTCGCCATCATGGGACTGCTAAAAGTCAACCTGAATTTCATGAATGTGCTCGCATTGCCGCTCATCATAGGCATCGGTATAGACGACGCAGTTCACATAGTCCACAGATACATTGCGCTTGGCGATGTCAACACGGTCTTTACGAGGATAGGTCGGGCTATCCTCTACACATCTTTGACCACGATGGCTGCGTTCGGTTCCCTCTTTCTCGGCCGTTACAAGGGATATCCGAGCTTTGGCGCGGTGGTTGTCATAGGGGTTGGCACCGCTTTCATCGTGACGATCACACTGCTGCCGCCTCTTTTGAAATGGGTTAAGCGAAAACAAAACGAGGAATAACCTCCAGCGCCTGCATTTTCTCTCGAGGGCAGACATCCCATCTGCCCTCTTTATTAATTTTCTGGGCATCAAGCTGTTGTGTTTCCCATTTAAAAGTATCGAGATAGCAATTTTGGCAGATGAACGGTCAGCGTTTTGCCTGCGAGCGAACTCTGCAATAAAATATCAACACGATGAAAGGATCATCATTTAAACCTGCCATTGCCTTCTTCCGTTGCGCCAGCCACTGGTGGTGCTGGCGTGGGGGAAACTAACCCCCACGCAAATCTGATCATCCCCTAAAAATCCTGTCCGTTAACCTCATTTCAAAACCCAAAAGGAGGTGCAGAAATGGCAAAATTCAAGAGGTTGACATACATCGATGAAATTCCACAAAAATGGTATAACATCAAGGCGGATCTCGATGAGCTTCCGCCACCGCCGTTGAACCCGGCGACCAAAAAGCCATTAAATCCCGACGATCTGAAGCCGATTTTCCCTGTCTCCCTGATCGAACAGGAGGCAACGCTCGAACGGTTTATCGGAATTCCCGATGCCGTCCGCAACGCTTATTCGATATGGAGGCCTTCACCGCTTGTCTATGCTGCAAATCTGCGTGAGAAACTCGGCCTGAAGGCTCACATCTTCTACAAATACGAGGGGGTGTCACCCACCGGCAGCCACAAACCGAACACGGCTGTGGCTCAGGCTTACTACAACAAGATCGAAGGCGTTAAAAAGCTCACGACGGAGACAGGGGCAGGTCAATGGGGTTCGGCGCTGGCCTTCTCAGGCTCGCTTTTCGACCTTCATGTCAAGGTGTTCATGGTCAAAGTCAGCTACATGCAGAAACCCGGCCGCCGAATTTTCATCCAGTCCTACGGCGGTGAGATCGTGCCAAGTCCAAGCGATCAGACGCCTCCCGGCAGAAAAATTCTCGAGGAAGATCCAGACAATCCAGGCAGCCTCGGGATAGCCATCACCGAAGCGGTCTATGAGGCGGTGAACGACCCGGAAGCGAAATACTCGCTCGGCTCTGTGCTCGACCATGTTTTGATGCATCAAACTGTCATTGGGCTCGAAGCGATAGAGCAGTTCAAAAAGCTGGGTGTCGAACCAGATATCCTGATCGGCTGCGTGGGCGGAGGCTCGAATTTCGGCGGGTTCGTGTTCCCATTCATAGGCGAATACCTCAGAGGGGAGCGTAAAAAGGTCAGAGCTGTTGCAGTCGAGCCAACTGCGTGCCCAACGCTGACAAAAGGGAAATACGATTACGATTACGGCGACACGGGGAAGCTAACGCCGATGCTCAAGATGTTCACTCTCGGGCATGATTTCATGCCGCCATCGATCCATGCCGGTGGGTTAAGATATCATGGCATGTCGCCGCTGGTAAGCCTGTTGCATAGAAAAGGGCTTGTTGAGGCGCGCGCATACGACCAGCTCGAGATATTCGAGGCCGCAATCCAGTTCGCAAGGGCAGAGGGCATCCTTCCTGCGCCAGAATCAGCTCATGCCGTGAAGGCGGCTATCGACATTGCAAAGGAAGTGGACGACGAGGTTGTAATTGCGTTCAACCTGTCGGGGCACGGCTACTTCGACCTGTCCGCATACGACGCATACCTGAAAGGTGAGCTTAAGTAAAAATCGGGCGGCGGGGCTTCGCCCCGCCGCCCTTCAGCTGTCAAAATAAGTGTTTCAGCTGCAAATTCCGCGTCCACGAAATATTTTCTCAACCTTCTCTATATCGCTCGGCACATCAACAGCCACGGATTGGTAATCGGTCCCAACAACTTTGATCTTCATACCATTCTCAAGCGCCCTCAACTGTTCAAGTTTTTCTGTCAGCTCAAGTTTCGATTGTGGCAAAGCGACAAACCGCATCAAACTCTCCTTTCGATAGGCGTATATGCCAATATGCTTGAGGTAATCGTCAAGTCGCGGCTCTCCGTCTCTCCGATGCGGGATTACCGCCCTTGAGAAATAGAGCGCATAACCTTCTGAATTCACGACCACTTTGGCGGTGTTCTCTGACATGAGCTCATCCAGAGATGTAAAGTGCGTCACGGGAGTGGCGATGTCGGCATCCGAGCCCTCAAGTTCCGTTATGAGGCGGTCGAGAAGCCGACCGTCTATAAGCGGTTCGTCACCCTGAAGGTTCACGACTATGTCAACATCAACTTCCTTAACCGCTTCTGCAACCCTGTCCGATCCTGAGCTGTGCTCTGTGGAAGTCATAACTGCATCGAAACCGATCTCAATGACCGTCTCGAATATCCCCCTGTCATCGGTGGCAACCACTATCTTATCGGCGAGTTTCGAGCTCTGAGCTCCTCTCAGAACCCACTCTATCATGGGCTTATTGCAGATTACCGCCAGAGGCTTTCCTCTGAACCTTGTGGAGCCGAACCGAGCCGGTATCACGATGATTGCGCGCATTTTTGAACCTTATCACGCAAAGTTTTTGAGGTGAAGTTGTTACAACAAAGACTGTGCCATCTGGCGCAACCACATAGGGGTCATCGTAGAAATCTATGAACATGGACAGGTTCCACACGGCAAGGGTATCGTTGCCCGCCCTAAGGATTCCCCTCATCCTATCTATTGAAAACTGCACCGGGGTGCCATCGTCCAGCACGCCAGCGACCGAGCCGCTGGCTTTTACGATGCTTCCGTTCGGTGAAGGCAGGCCCTCAACAGCTGACCTGATAAGCCTGATGGTGTCAGCTGTGAGCCGTGACGAATACCATTTGCCATTCTGCAAAAACGAGATGTAGATACCGTGAGATGTGCCAAACAGGCGGGTGGCGCCTCGAACTTGACTGATGGATTTCGGGAGAGGTATCCTGATCCATCTTCTACCGTTCCACATGGCCACGAACGCAGGAGTATCCGCACGCCCGGTGTATGCCGTCCCGAGCACATTGCCGTTCCTATCGGCGGTTATGTCCCAGAAGCAGCCTATATCGTCGGGCTTATTCACTGTTTTGACAAACTTGCCGTTCTGCGAGAACACCTGAACCCGCGAGTTCTCGCAGTCGTCAATGTAAAGCTTGCCATCGGCGCCTATGCCGATTGAGGTTGGCCCCATCGGCGGGGCTTCAAGCTCTTCCTGAACATAGAGCCCAAAGTGGCCGGGTTCACTGCCCCACGAGGAACAGATAACCGTATCGGCGGAAAAGCTAATTGCAAGGGTTAATATAAGCAGTTGCATGAAATTCCTCCTTGATTTGTGCTAACTTTATTCTAAAGCCCGAAAAACGGCACAGGATTAGCTGAGTTTCTTCCATATCCCGCTTCTCAGCACGGCAAGACACGCATCGGCAACATCATAGTCATATTTAATTCCTCTGTTACTTCTGATTTCGTCCATAGCAACTTCGAGAGGAAAAGCGGGGCGATATGGCCTGAAAGATGTCATTGCATCAACGACATCTGCCACCGCTATTATCTTGCTGCAAAGGAGAATTTCACCCCCTTTAAGTTCGTAAGGGTAGCCGGAGCCGTCGATCCTTTCGTGGTGTTGAAGCACGGCCTTGGCCACAGGCCATGGAAAATCGACTTCTCTCAGAAAGTCGTAACCTGTAACAGGATGGATGCGTATAAACTGCCACTCCATGTCGTTCAAACACGAGGGCTTAAAGAGTATTTCAGCCGGCACAATGATCTTCCCGATGTCGTGCAGGAGCCCGGCAATTCGGACACCGATTAGACTGAACTCATCTAATTCCAGCTCTTTAGCAATCATAACGGCAAGAGAGGCCACATTCTCGCTGTGGGAATGGGTATATGGATCCTTCCTGCTGACTATCTTGCTGATGACAGTAGCAAGCTGGACATAAGGCCTGACATTCACACTTTTAACTTTAATGTCCCCATTATCTGACATTTTTTCTTCCCCCTCTCCCCTATATTCTGGACGGAAAAATCCTCAAAAACGCATCAACGAACTCAAATTTACAACTCAAGTATTCTGAGCATCTACCTATAAACGAGCCTAACTCATAACGAATTATCCTCAAACTGTCTTGAGCACCAAATTGGTTGCTCAAATTATAGTGGCAAGCGCAAGTGCTATGGAATAGTATTTCTGCTGAGGAGTGTCAGCACGCGACAGCAAAACGACCGGCGCTCTGGCTCCCACGACTATCCCGCCGCTTTTGGCGTCTCCAAAATAGATTATGGCCTTTGCCATGATGTTGCCCGATGCCACATCCGGCACGAGAATCACATCTGCGTCGCCGGCCACTGGGCTCTTTATCTTCTTGATCTCAGCTGATTCCCTTGATATGGCTATATCGAAGCCGAGCGGCCCCTCCAACAGCACACCTTTGCCCAACTGTCCCCTCTGTGCGGCCTTGGACAACATCGCAGCGTCGTATGTCTCTGGCATATCGTGATGTAACGCCTCGATGGAGGCAACGGCGGCGATCTTTATCTCATCGTAGCCGAGCGCGCGCAACACGGCTATCGCATTTTGGGTTATCTGAAGCTTTTGATTGTAATCCGGTCGGATGTTCATGCCCGCATCGGTCACAAAAAGGAGCTTGTGATAGGCTGGTATTTCCATAATCGTGATGTGCGACAGAAGGTTTCCCGTCCTCAAACCATATTCCTTGTTCAGGACAGCTCTCAAAAAGTTCGGGGTATCGGTTTTCCCCTTCATGATCAAGTCAGCGTAACCGCTGCTGACCAGTTTAACCGCCTCGTGTGCGGCCTGAACCGGGTCTTTCACATCAACTATCTCGGCCTCGAGCCCCACTTCCTGCATCATGGGCAAGAGGACATCCCGATTGCCCACAAGGATGGGCTCAACGAGGTCCATCGCCATCTTCAAACCTTCCAGCACATTAAGGCCTTCAGGCGCCGCAACAGCCATCTTTCTGCGCGGCCGTGTCATGGCTATCTTAACAACTTCTTCGATGCTTTTCATTACCTTTGCCCCTCCTTTTCGATTTTGTGCAAAGTTATGACATTGGGGATGGGATAAGGCTTTCCCCTGCTAACACCTTCAAAGGTGAAATCCCCGCTTTTGATAAACATGCCCGCTTCCTTACCACCTTCAAGATAAACAGCGTTCTTAAGCCCCACATTCAGCCGCTCAAGGTACTCCCTGAACCTGCGCGGAGCGACCTCGGACGGCGTGAATATGAACAGGATATTGCCCGCACTATCCTGACCGAGCACGCTCATCGGATGCACCTGATTCCACCTGCCCCATAGCGATTCACCTCGGACACAGCTTGTAAACCTCATGTTCTGAATGGTGGAAAGATAGTTATGCTTTATGTAGTTCAACGGCGTGCAGTTGAGGTCGAACACGGCCGCTTGCGGAAACCCTTTCTGCACGGGGTCGAAGGCAAAAATTCCCTGATAGTTCTTCATCGGCACCGACGGCATACGGTTCCCCCTGTATATCACCTCGCCCACATGCATGTAATTGTCGTAGCTATACATCCCTGCGTTTATGACGGCGATGCTGTTTGTCAGTTTCTGCCACTCGGAAGGCGTGCGGGGCGTTTTTGAGGCGTGATACTCAAAACGGAACCTATCAACAGGTATCCTGAGCAGATACACCTTTACCGATTTTATGGAGTATTCCTCATATTGAAGTCCATCTCCGAGGCTAACCCTGCGGTGTGAATCGCAATTTGTGGCTGCCAAAACAATACCTCCGATTAGTAGAATGACCGAAATGTATCTCATGAAGTGTTATAGTATATCCCAAAAGGTGGGCGTTTTCTTAAAAAATCGCTTGATTTCGCCGCATCGGAACGGTCACGCCCGCTTACTATCGTCTTGCAGGGACTTGAAACATCAGGAAATGCGAACGGGCACGCAGTGCAGCAACGGGAAGGCATCTTGAGCGCCAAAGCTTTAAACTTAAACCCTCTGTCACAGGAGGTTCTAAACATGGAAAGGCTGTATAGCATCGAGATCAAGACAAACAGAAGAATGGAGATGGTGGATGTAACGGGCACCGTTAGGGAAATTGTGCGCAAAGCTGGAATCAGAAACGGCATTTGTGTCCTTTATGTGCCTCATACAACGGCCGCCATTACCATAAACGAGAACGCTGATCCATCGGTTAGGCGTGACATAAGCCGCACACTCGCCAAACTTGTGCCTGCCGGCGCCGGATACGAGCACCTCGAAGGGAACGCCGATTCCCACATAAAAGCGACGATGGTCGGCCCTTCTGAGACCCTGATCATCACGAACGGAGACATCCTGCTTGGCACATGGCAGGGGATATTCTTTTGCGAGTTTGATGGACCGAGGCGCAGGAAGATGTTTATAAAGATCGTGGAGGGATAATGCGAAGTTCTTCATTGCCGGCCATAGAGTTACTTGACATCGACGAGATCATCGAAAAATACAGGCTGGACATCACCCGTGAGACGCTTGAGAACGGGTTGAAAGTGGCAGTTATCGAAGATCACTCTGTGCCTCTTGCCTCTATCAACCTTTATTATCTCGTCGGATCGCGAAACGAGAGTTACGGCAAAACCGGAGTCTCGCATTTCCTCGAGCACATGATGTTCAAAGGGACAGATAAGCTTGGCCCTGAGGAAATCAGCGCCATCATCACCTCGTGGGGAGGTGTGGACAATGCGGCCACTGGCAAAGATTTCACCGTTTACTGGGCGTTGATACCGTCAGGCAAGCTTTACGAGCTGCTTTCCATGGAAGCCGATAGGATGGAGAACGCAAAATTCCGCGATTTCGACAGCGAGAAGATGGTCATAATGGAGGAGCGGCGGCTTCTGGAAAATAATCCTTATGGCGTGCTTCTGGAAGAGATGGACGCACTTGCCATTAAGGCTCATCCTTACAGGCACCCGATAATAGGCTGGATGAGCGACATCGAGCACCTGCAACTCCACGACCTGCTCAATCACTATTCGACTTACTATGTCCCGAACAATGCATATCTCGTGATTTCAGGCGATGTCGAGCCCCAACAGGCGATTTCCTGGGTCAGAGAGCTGTTCGGGCACATCCCGAAACGGGTGCATCAGGATGTGATAACGCGTGAACCCGAGCAGAGAGGCGAACGCAGAGCCCACCTCACGGGCAAAGATTGGCCAAGGGTATGGGCTGCGGCGTATCACATACCCGAATTGTCGCATCCAGACAGCGTGCCGCTTGCGCTCGCACTCAGCATCCTGAGCGACGGGAGAGCCTCGAGGCTGCACACAAAACTCGTGGAGTCCGGACTTGCAACCGATGTGACGATCATAACCGAAAAGACCCTCGATCCGTTCATAGCGACCATAATGGTGACGCCTTCGATCGATGTCCCGTTCGAGACCATCGACGGCGTGGTATCCGAAGAATTGCTAAAACTCGCCGCAGAAGGCCCATCTGAGGAGGAATTTATAAGGATTGTCAACAAACAGACCACATACTTCATCATGGGACAGGAAACCGTGATGGGGAAAGCGCAGACCATCGGAGAGCTGGACATCATGATCGGTGAAGACGGCTACCTGACCGTGCTCAAAAGGTTTTCGGAGATCAAACCCGAAAACATAAAACAGGTTGTCGGGAAATACCTTATCAAAACTAACCGATCCGTCATCACAATGGAGGCAGCATGAAGGAACCTTTTGAAGTCAGACGCACGAAAATCAGCTCCGGAATGAAGGTCGTCATGGCTCGCAGAGATAAACTGCCCGTTTTCTATGCGGTCCTCGTTTTGCATGGGGGGTCAGTTTACGATCCACCGGGCAAAAACGGCGTGGCTGAACTTGTTTCAAGGTTCCTCGAAAAAGACACCCTGAACTTCACGAGGAGAGAGATCTCAAACCTGATAGAAGGGCTGGGCGGGTGGTTAGTATCCGACAGCGGTCATTACACGCAGCAGGTAAAACTCGGCTTGATTTCAAAGTTTGCCCATCATGGCCTATCGATGATGGCCGAAATGGTTATAAACACAAGGTTTACGCGGGAGGAGCTTGAGAAAGAGCAGAAAAAACTGATATCCGAGCACAACGATGAGCTCACGGTGCCGTCCGAAGTCTTGAGCTATGCGTTCAATTCAGGGATCTACCACAACCATCCGCTTGGTGCGCCATCTGACGGCGTGGTTGAAACGATCCAGAATATCACACTCGACGACCTCATCAATTTCCACAGAAAACACTTTTGCCCAACCAACGCCTTTCTGGTAGCGGTGTCCGACCTGCCACACGAAGAGGTGGTCAGCATGGCGGAAGACTCTTTCGGTTCATGGGAATGCAATCCGAAGCCTGCCCTGCCCGAGCTCCCGAAGGTGGCTCCTATCAAAGGGAAACACGCGATAATCGTCGATATGAAGATATCGCAGGCCTTCATCGCGCTGGGACATCACGCTCCGATGAGGAACGACCCGATTTTCAACAGGTTGGTGGTCGCCAATTTCGCCATAGGCGGTGGCAGGGAGCTGTCACGCATGATGAGGGAGATACGCATCAAAAACGGGCTGGCTTACAGCGCGTATTCTGTCCTGAAAGGCGGCCTTAAGGCGCCCGGCGTATTCGCCGCACAGACCGAGACGAAGGCTGAAACCGCTACGGACGCCCTGAAATTGGCGCTCGACATCATAAGGGATGTCCACGAGCACGGCATCACAGAAGAAGAGTTGACGATGGCAAAATCGTTCTTTCAGGGCGCCATTCCGCGAATGGCTGAGAGCAACAAGCAGATAGCCTCAGCCCTGATAAACTGTGAGCTTTACGGCCTTCAGGACTTTTACTGGATCAAGGAAATCGAAGAAATTGCATCTCTATCGTTAGATGATGTATCATCGGCGGTCAGAAAACACATCGACCCGGACAATTTTGTCATGGCGGTTGTGACCGACACTGAGAAATTCAAGCCTGAAATCCGTGGCGTAACATTTGACAAAATCAAGGTGTTATCACCTGACGACTTCAAAACACTGAGGCCTCTGGAGGATTAAAATGAAGAAGAAAATTTTGATAGTTGTAGCGGTTGTCGTGCTGTTTGGCATGATCATCTATGCAAACATAGCCAAAAATAAGGGCGCATCGCTCAAGGTCGAGGTGAAGACCGTCAGAAAGGGCGATGTCAAAGAGGTTGTCCGTGCAGACGGCGAGATCAGAGCCCTCAATCAGGTGGAAATAGGTGCGGATGTCAGCGGTCGCATAATCAAAATCCCTGTGAAAGAAGGGGATTGGGTGAAAAAAGGGGATACCCTCTGCGTGATAGATCAAAGGTTGTATCTGACACAGGTCAAGCAGGAAAAGGCGAGGCTGGCATCGGATTACGCGAGGTTTTTAACGGCCAGGAACCAGTTTGAACGCACGAAAAAGCTGTTCGAGGACAGCCTTGTATCAAAAGCGGAATACGAAAAGGCCTACTCCGACTATCAGGCCATGCTTGCACAGCTCAAGGCCGACAGTCTATCGCTCGCGGCCGCAAGGGATAAGTTGGACAAGACCGTAATAACCTCCCCTGTTTCCGGGCAGGTGCTCGCTGTGAACAAAGAAGTCGGTGAGATGGCGATAGTTGGCACGATCAACACGCCCGGCTCCGTCATCATGGTTGTAGCCGATAGAAGCTCCATGCTCGTGCGCGCTCAAGTCGATGAGACCGAAATCGTCAAAATCAAGCCCGGCCAGGTCGCCAGAATTGAGGTGGATGCGTTTCCTGACACCAGTTTTATGGGTCATGTTGACCGCATAGCCGGTGCGCCTCAATCCACATCTCAGGCATCGACGCAGGGGGTGAGCTACATTGTAGATATATTCTTTGACAACCCTCCGAAAAACCTGCTACCCGGAATGTCGGCCACATGTGACATCACAGTCGCAAGCGCTCACGATGTCCCGATCGTCCCAATTCAGGCACTCGGCAGAAGGAACGGCAGAAACATACTGTTCGTGATCAAAAACGGGGTTGCACATCAGCAAGAAGTCAAGCTCGGGGTAATGGGCGAACGCATGGTCGAGGTTGTCAGTGGCGTGCGCCCCGGTGAAAAGATAGCCGTTGGCCCGTTCGAGGTGTTGAGAAAACTCAAAGACGGTGACAAAGTCGAGGTTCAGGAAAAGAAGGCGGCCAAACGCCCCAGACGCCCGGGTGGGCGCAAACCAGAGCGAAAGCCCAATGAAGCTAATAAAATCGATTGACATACATAAGGTTTATGGCGGCGATTCTGCATCACTTGTACGCGCTTTGCGCGGTGTATCGATAGAGATAGAGGACGGTGAGTATGTGGCCATTATGGGGCCGTCGGGATCCGGCAAATCGACCCTCATGCACATAATCGGCTTTTTGGATACCCCTACATCCGGCAAATACCTTTTTGAGGGCGTGGATGTGTCATCGCTCACGGAGCCGGAGCTTGCCGAGCTGCGCAAATGGAAGGTCGGGTTCGTTTTCCAGCAATTCAACCTGCTCGCGAGGCTTCGCGCATGGGAAAATGTGGAAATCCCTATGATTTATGCCGGTGTGCCCGCAAGAGAGCGAAAGCGGCGGGCGCTTGAACTGCTTGAGATGGTCGGACTTAAAGAGAGGGCAGAACATCACCCTAACCAGCTGTCGGGAGGAGAGATGCAGAGGGTGGCAATTGCTCGCGCACTCGCTAACGACCCAAAAGTTATACTTGCTGATGAGCCAACAGGTAACCTCGACTCTAAAACGGAAGAGGAAATTCTGGCTGTTTTCCGAGAGCTCCACGATCGCGGGAAAACCATCATCGTGGTGACTCATGACCCTGAAGTTGCGGAACATGCAGGCCGTGTCATAAAAATCCGAGATGGACTTATCGTGAACTGAAAACAAGGAGGGGGCAATGCGAGCAATAGTCATCACGCTTATGCTCACAATGTCGCTGAAAGCGGTGGGAAGACAGGGATATCTAATCATCACATCCCAGTCGCTTCTGGGAGCGATCCAGCCGTTCGTGGACTGGAAAACTCAACAGGGCTTCGATGTGACGGTGGCAACAGTCGAGGAAATCGGGAGCGACACATCGGAAATAAGGGCGTTCATCCATGCCGCCCACGATACGCTCAACCCTCCGCCTGAGTTCGTCCTGCTCATAGGTGATCCAAACACGATACCCACTTATCTAAAATTTTTCGATGTCGGGGTGCCCAACATTTACCCGTTTGACTTTCTCTATGTGGTTCAAGACACGCTCACGATGGAAACGGAAATGTCAATAGGCAGAATCCCGTTTTCGAATTCAACCAAAGTCAGGAATGTTCTCAGAAAGATCATTTACTACGAAAAATCCCCTGACGCTCACGATGTTTTCTGGCTCTCGCGTGGCATTGTTACACTCAATGATGACATGGTCAGACCTGTTTTATCCCTTATCCAACAGTGGATGCTCGACAATGGAATGAGGGATGTTTCATATTCATGGGTAAACTGGGACCAATCCGATTACTTCAGAAGATTGTTGTCAGACAGGAGGAGTTTCCACAACCATCGCGGCTATCCCCTGAGAACTCCGATTGTATTTTCTAATGATTCAATGCCATTTGTCAGCGTATTTCTGACATGTGGAAGTGCAAATTTCCTATCCGATGAATCCGAGGCAAACAACATGTTGGAGGATCCCGGTAGCATGTTGACGGGAGCTGCTACTGTCGTCGGCAATTCGGGCGTGGTAATAGACACATCAAACACCGTTTTGCGGATGAGGAGTTTCGCTGATTCGATTATCAATCATGCTATCTGGCTCGACGACCTTGTGACGATCGGAAAGGCTGTTGACCTTGCAAGGGCGAGAATAGCTCAATCCTTTGATGTCACAACGGATACGGCAAGGCTCACAGCGTGGGAGCTCACAGTTTTAGGCGATCCATCCCTCAATGTGTGGCGCGGGATACCCGACAGGATATTCATTCACTCGCCTGACACTGTTCAGGCTGGGAACGAATTCACAGTTTACGCCTCAGCTATTGGCATGGTCGGCTTTGACACCAAAGCCGTTATATCTCAAGGAGATAGCATAGTAACCATCGACACGGTTGGGGAGGACGGCCAGGTGAGTTTCACATTGCCCGATACAGGTACCTACACGCTCACGGTTTCATCACCGTTCAACATACCGGCTCAGAAGACCATCTATGTGGTCAACACCAGTGTGCCCACGCATCCGTCGCTTTACATCTACAACGCCAATGTGACCGATCAGGAAAGCACACAATTTTTTATCCCAACGGACACGCTTGTGTTCAGGGCTTCAGTCATGAACTGCGAAACTGAGACAGCGCACAACCTCCATGTAACGATTGAAACACATCACCCGGTGGAGCCCACCCTTGCGGAAATATCGCTCGGGGATCTTGCGCCCGGACAAACGATCTCAATCGATACTATCATCGGCGTCCTGTCAATCATGGCGATGGATCAGGAGGAGTTCACTGTTACAGCGACATTCAGCTGTGATGGATGCAGCCCCGTGGTCTATCGCTTTCGAGGGTGGGTCGAGAGATGGTATATGGTGGAACTCGCTCTGAATTATCGTGAAATGCAACAGGATACCAACTCATTCATTGATCCCGGTGATACACTGGCTTTGTTCCTTCGCTTCCACAGGAACGGCATGTTGCCTTTCGGGCCGCACGCCCGTGTGGCGCTGCGCTGCAGCAATCAGGATGTCACGGTCGTGGATTCTGTCATAGACGACATCTATTTCGACGG
>WGAI01000054.1 GCA_015489175.1 Caldifarciminota bacterium
AGCGAGCCAGAGAGCTTGAGAAGAAAAAGGAGAATTACCTTGCCTTTACGAAGTATCCAGAAGAGGTGAGGAAATACATTTACACGACAAATGTAGTGGAGAGCATAAATGCCGGGCTTGAGCTGATGAGGATGGAACTTGGCGGCTACTTTCCCTCGATGAAGTCATTGGAGGTGAATCTATTCGTTCAGCTAAGCAATTTAAACGACCGGTGGATGCGGAAGCCTATGCCGAAGGTAAGGGCGAATCTATATCGGATACACCAGCTGATGGCCATCAAATTTGGAGTTGAAAAACAAGATGAATGATTACACAATTTTTAGGGTAAGTCTCCCCATCGAAACCAAGAGTTTAACATCATCATCTGAAAAAAACGAGGTTAAAGTGATGTTCGGCTATGTTCTGGATTTAATCGTCTCACATAAATTTGCCTCTTTTGTGATATTCTGGCTCATTCTGTTGCTGTTTTTCATACTTACTGCCAGAACGAAGAAATACACGGCCTCACGCGGCGACAAAATCTGCTGGGCGATCTCGCTCGCGGCGATCTTCGCCATCATCCTGTGGCCCCATGAGTTGGCCTCACTGCTCTCTCACTTAAAATCTTATCTTAAATCCATTACCGTTATCTCGGTAATTTTGGGAGCCATCATCGCATTCTTCGGGTTTGTCCTTCCGGATATATTTGCGGAATACTTCCATAGTTTCTTTGCTACCATTTTGAGATGGCCGAGATGCATGGTCGCTCCGTTCTCAGCAAAAGCCGAAAAATGGTTCGACAAAGGCATCGACAGGCTCGAAGACAGTGTCGAGAACATAAAACGCATTAGGACGGTCAGGAAGAAGGTGAAAGATGTTATCGATACGAAGTTTGAGGGGACATGGAGAGGAAGCGGTCTCGATGAGGGCACCTTCATCAAGCTCACGAATTACCTGAACAAAAGGGTGAAGGAAATAAAACCCGACTTCAGCAAAGAGAAGGGTAAAAGCGGCGAGGATGTTAAGACCTCCAGATGGATCCTCATAAAAGAGGCGATAATGCAATGGCTCGACGAATCCGTTGAAGAGTTCATGGCAAAAGATGAGTGTGATGTTTACATCGAACACCTCAAACACGGCTCGGAAGAACTGGGTCTATATCCGCTCTGGCGTGAGGTCCTCTCAAGGCTGGAGTCAGACAAGAATTTGGTTAAAGATCCGAACAAAGCAAATGCAGGTGTCAGCCCATCGCTGCGATTCCCGATGGATTTAAGGGCTGCCCCACAGACACCCGTGCCGACCCGACAACTGCGCGATATGGAGGAACCATTCGTTGGCCGCAGGGAGGAGCTGGAACGGGCAAAATCGTTCATGAAAGACCTCACCTCATTTGCCGTCGTCGGACCTATGGGCATAGGCAAATCCAGACTCATACGCCGCGCAGCGGAGGAACTGGCGAGCAAAGGAAGCTACCCATTTGACATGTATGCAGTCGTCAGCATCTCAAAGGGAATGGACATCGGAGGAGCGATCGATGCGGCCATCACGCAGCTCAATCCCACCGCATCGGCCGGGGGAACCAGCAACATGGATCCATATCAACGGCTTTCCGTTGCCATAGCGGGCCGCAAGGTGCTCATAGTTTTCGAGAACGGCGAGCTGTTGTCCCGTGACACAGCTTTCCATAGGCTCATCGGAGCGGTCAAAGCCTCCAGTTCGGTCTTCGTCCTCACCACAAGGGACAGCCATCAGGCGGAACGCAACTTCTCACGCCAGAATCGCATCAAACTTGAGCCTCTGTCAGAAGACGAAACCGTCGCACTCATGAGGGCGCACATAAGCGAGGAGAACATCGGCAAGATTGAAGACGAACATCTCATGAGACTCAACAGAGATGTGGTCATGGGCGTGCCTGTGTTCGCTAAGGTGGCCGCTGGAGCGATCAACGACTGGCTCAAGCTCAAACCGAAATTTGACATCGATGAGTTCATGCGGGAATTCCACAGCCACCTATCTGAAAAGGAGGTCGCGCAGATCGGCATCGACAAAGGCAACCGCATGCTCACACTTGGGGCGCTCCTCAATATGAGCTACTCAAGGCTGAAACCGGACGAGAAAAGGGCTTTCAGGGTGCTATCAATGCTCCCCATCTGGACAGATGAGCTAATTGCGGCCGTGCTCGAACCGAAATCCGCCGATATCAACGACATCCTGATACGGCTGATTGACCTCGCACTCGTGGAAAACAGGGAAACGGCCGTGCTGATGCCTGAAGGAGAAGGGGAATGGAAGGAGCACAGGTTTTTCGTCCGCTATATGCACCCCGGAATACGGGACATTGCGCAGAAATGGCTGGAGCACGAGGAGCGAAAGGAATCGCTCGAACGCATCCTGAAGTTCTTTATCGAATTCCTCAGTGAACATTCGGATTTTCACCTCCTCAACGCCGTTGACCCATACTGGCCGAATATAGTCGAACTCCTTGAGGACAAGACCGTTAGAAGCAATTTCGGCGAACTCTATGCGGAGCTTGTCGCACGGCTTGGAAGATACTTCTATCTCAGAGGGCTGTGGGACTACGCACTCAGACAGCTGGATTCAGCGGCCAGAGTAGCACACGACCCGAAAATAAAAAGCGACATACTCTGGTGGATGGCTAACATATATCGTGTCAGGGGTGAATATGAGAAGGCGATGCAGCTTTACAAAAAATCACTCGATATCAAGGAGAAGATCGGAGACCTTCAGGGCAAATCTGCTACTTACCACGAAATGGCTTACATCCATCGTGTCAGGGGTGAATATGAGAAGGCGATGCAGCTTTACAAAAAATCACTCGATATCAAGGAGAAGATCGGAGACCTTCAGGGCAAATCTGCTACTTACCACGCAATGGCTTACATCCATGTTGTCAGGGGTGAATATGAGAAGGCGATGCAGCTTTACAAAAAATCACTCGATATCTTTGAGAAGATCGGAGACCTTAAGGGCAAATCTGCTACTTACCACGAAATGGCTTACATCCATGTTGTCAGGGGTGAATATGAGAAGGCGATGCAGCTTTACAAAAAATCACTCGATATCAAGGAGAAGATCGGAGACCTTAAGGGCAAAGCTTCAACACTGGTCATGCTCGGTCAGTTGCTTGTGGAACACGGGGATGACGAGGAGCGGGCACGCGGACTCGCACATATCATGGAAGGGTTTGTCATCCTCAAAAAGCTGGACGCTGCGGATGCTATACAGGCCTTTGAAATTCTGAAAGATACGGTCTCTCTGCTGCCGAAATCCACTTACAAAAAGGCGCTTAGCATGGTAAGCGAAGAAGAGCGCAGGATAATCGAGGAAGCTTTGAGGGGATGAGAACCTTCAACTTCCCTCTATCGACTTGATATACACCCAGCGGCCTTTGACGACCTCGAAATCAGGGCTGCCGCAGTTCGGACATCGCACGAAAGAATGCACAGTCCTGGGCAGTAGGTGAATGGACTCTTTGATGGCAGGTTCGCATTCACCTCGAAATGACTTATACTCATCGGCAGCAAGTTGAGGATGGAGGACAAAGATGGCAAGATCCCGCGGGAAATCTGCTAAAATGGGCAAAAAGAGCCGCGCTCGTAGAAGTAAAGGTGAAAATTTCTTTGAAATGGCTGAGATCCGTGCAATGAGAGGTGAATATGATGAAGCGATGAAGCTCTACTCAAAGGCGCTCGAAGCATTCGAAGAGGAAAGCAATCTCAAAGGCAAAGCTGCGACATACTACGAAATGGCCTACATCTATGTCATTAAGGGCGATTATGATAAGGCGGTGAAGTTTTACTCAAAGGCGCTCAAAATGTTCAAAGAAATCGATGACACACAGGGAATAGCCGCAATAAATCACGAATTAGGTTACATCCATTTCCTGAAAGGTGAATATGACAGGGCGATGAGGCGTTACAAGAAATCGCTCAAACTTAAGGAGAAGATTAACGACATTCAGGGCATAGCTGCGACTTACTACGCAATGGCCAATGTCCATGCTATGAGAAAAAAATATGCTTATGCGTTGATGCTTTGCACTCAGGCACTTGAGATGTTCCGTGAAGCCGGTGACATTCACGGCATGGCCTCAGCACTGGTGATGTTCGGCCAAATGACTATGGAAGTCGGGAAGAAGAGCGAGGGACTTACATACATCATGCAGGGTTTCGTGATCCTTAAAAAGCTTGGTGCTGTTGATGCGATAGATGCTCTCGTAACCCTTAAAATCGCAATCTCAAAAGTGTCTGAATCCGATTACCAGAAAGCGCTCAGCATGGTGAGCGAAGGGGATCGCAGGATAGTCGAGGAAGCATTGAGGGGATGAGAACGACAAACCTTTGCTCAGCATATTCGGACAAATCCGTTATAATCTTGTTGGTGACTTCATTAAGGGGCGGTGCTATGAAGGTGAAATCAAAGGTGAAAGATTTGAGCGCTGATGAATTAAAATCTTTGATTTCGGAAGTGGTTAAAGAGAGCATCGAGGATCTGATAGAAAACATTTTGGCCCTTTCAAGTGAAAGCTATCTACGCTCAATCGAGGAAGCAAGGAAAGACTACAAAGAGGGCAAAGTCAAAACCCTCTCATTTTCCTCAACATAGTGCCGAAATTATAAAGGCTCTTGGCGATTCACCATTTCAACTTCCCTCTATCGACTTGATTAAAGCGGTTAGGTGGCTTTTCGATCATAGCTCGGTTTTATCGAGATAATACCATCTGATGCGATGGGACGCTTGAGCAGCGTTTAAATGAGCGATAACAGCAATTTGACATTTTGTTCCCCTTCTGTTATACACTTGGACAATAAATTTCGGCGTCTCAGGTTTGAAAATGGTTTGTATTTGACTGGATTTTGATCAAAGATTTTCCTTGCAAGACTACCGAATGTGTTCAGAACGCTATGTAGGGTGGTTCCATTAGAAAATGGGGGTATAGAAGATGGAAAGAAAAACACTGCAAAATAAACCTCTTGTAGAGGTGATATTTGAACTTCGATGGGAACTTCAAGAGTTGGCTCCAGGGATGAAAATAGACCCTCATTATAAAATATTGATTGGCAGGATATACGACAGGGTAAAAGACGAATACCCATTCCATGAACAATTACCCACTGCGACTATGCCGGACGAAATTGCAGGTTATATTGTCCAACACCGTTTCAGAAAGGGCAGAGACAAATGGCCGCTTATTCAAATAGGTCCAGGCATCATCACTTTAAACGACACAGAAGGGTATGCATGGAAAGACTTTAAACAAAGGTTAAATCGTGTGGTGGATGTCCTTTTTGATGCTTATCCTGAGGCGAAGAAAAATTTAAAAATAAATTGGGCATTGCTCAGATACATCGATGCGGTTGATTTTAATTACGAAAAAAATGACATTTTTCTCCTTCTTGAGCAAAAATCTCAAAATACGGATAGAGATATACGAGAAGCTATTTGAGGGGACGGAAGTCGAAAACTCGCCGTTGGATTTTGATCTCAAGTTTTCATTTCCTGCTAAAAAGCCCAGAGGGGCCATATACCTGAGATTTGTTAGAGGCAAAAGGAAAAATGAAGATGCTTTGATATGGGAAACTCAGGTTCAATCGGCCGGAGAACTTGCGCCTAAAACTAAAAGGCAAATTAAGGCATGGGTGATCGATGCACATACGCTAACAGATGATTGGTTCTTCAAGATGATCGAGGGAGAATTACTAAGGAGGTTTGAATGATGGCTCAGCAGATAACATCAAGAGATATAGAAATAACAACTTGTCCATCGGACATGTTCCTCAGCAGTGATGTGGTGGAAACAACAGGTAGTCAACCCAAAAAAAAGTTTTTGGAAGAACCTAATGGAAATGCGTATTTTATTCGATTTTCCTGTCTCAAAGATAATACAGTCCGAAAATGTCTCGACTGAATATCAGCCTCCCCAATTTGAAACCGAAACAGCGCTTATAGATGAGTTTGCCAATAATAAATCAAAACATGACCAGTTGTCGTTAAAAATTTCTGAATTTGTTGACAGATTGATAGATACAGATGAGCTTTTCAAAGGGATAGACAAAGATAAGTTATTGGAAACCGTTTTCCAGATGTTAAATGATGTTCCCGTTGACTGGAATGATGTCTCCGAAGATGAGTTAATTGAACGGATAAAACGGATCCTGGCGTTAGAAGCCATCTCGGGAATATTGAAAGAGTTAAACCCTGAGCAAATTAAGACATTTGACGAGGCTGTAAAAAGGAGACACCTTTTCAAATGAGATATGTGCTTGATACCAATATCATTACGGCGATTTTAAAAGGCAACGAGAGAGTGAAACAAAAAGCTCAGAAACTTATATTGCAGGGAAAAGAAATTTTCATAAACGGAATAAGTTACTATGAGATAAAACGAGGTCTTTTATATGCTAATGCTCAAGCTCAACTAAAGAAATTTGAGATGCCATGCAAACAATTTGGGTTAATCCTGCCGGATACTCAAAACATTTTTGATACTGCTTCTGATATTTACGCTGATTTGAGGCGAAAGGGGCAATTCATCGGAGATGCGGATATTCTGATCGCCTCAATAGCTCTCTGCAAAAATTTCATTCTTATCTCCGACGATACGGATTTCAACAGAGTCAAAGATCTAAAAATCGAAAATTGGTTAAGATAACGAGATAGCTGCTCGATGGGGCGCTTGAGCGGGTAATTCCTTACGATTGAACTGCGGCATCACATGCGTCATCATAAGTGACATGAACTACATCGATAAACTCAAACTCGAACTTGGAGAATCGAAGGTATCCGATGCAGAGGAGCATCGGGCAGCTTTTGCAAGAGATGAGTCCGGCATCCCTGAACTTTACCTTCCCGATGTGGTTGTCCATCCGGAATCCACCGAAGATGTCAGTAAAGTGGCGAAAATAGCTTACGATTACGGCATCCCGATTACGCCTCGCGGAGCAGGCACAAGCCTGTCGGGCGGCCCACTTGCGGTCAACGGCGGCATCCTCGTCGTGTTCGACAGGATGACATCCATCAAAGACATCGACACCGAGAATCTCGTTGTGACCACCGAGCCGGGCGTGATAACTCAGACACTCCAGAAAGAGGTCGAAAAGGTCGGCATGTTCTATCCGCCTGACCCTGCGAGCCTTGATCAGTGCACGATAGGCGGCAATGTTGCCACGGACGCAGGCGGCCCGAGAGCGTTGAAATACGGCGTTACAAAACACTATCTCCTTGAGCTTGAGGTCGTTTTGCCCAACGGCGAGGTCATGCGCGTCGGGAAAAAGACCAAAAAATGGGTTGCGGGCTATGATCTGCCTATGCTTTTCAGCCAGTCCGAAGGCACACTTGGGTTCATCACCGAGATCTCACTGAGGCTCATACCGCTTCCCGAGTATGTGCAGACATTCCTCGTGCCGTTCGACGATGAGGTTGCTGCATCGAAGGTTGTCAGCGAGATCATAGCGCGCAAGTTCCTGCCCCGTGCGCTCGAATTCATCGACAAATCGTCTATCGATGCCGCAGGCGACGAAATGCCGCCCAACATTCCGTCCGACGCAAGGGCTATCCTGTTGGTCGAGCTCGACGGCCGCGAGGACGCAGTCATGGTCGAGGCGGAACAGATTGCCGAGATCTTCGAGAAGCACAACGCAATGGACATAATCGCCTCAATGGACGACAAAGACAGGGAAAAGATCTGGACAGCGCGTCGCGACCTCCTGCACGCACTCGAAGCGACAGGCAAGAAGGTCAGGATAGAGGACATCACCGTGCCGAGAAGCCGCATCCCGGAAGCTGTCGAGGCGGTTTACAGGATTCAGGATGAGGTCGGCCTGACACTTGCGGTCTTCGGGCACGCCGGAGACGGAAACATCCATGTCAACATCCTGCACGATGAAGACCAGATCGAGCTCGTCGATAAAGTCGTTCACAGGCTCTGCGAGGTTGCTGTCGAGCTTGATGGCACGATAACGGGCGAGCACGGCATCGGTATCCTCAAAAAACCGCACCTGCACCTTGAACAGCCGCAGCCCCTGATCGACCTTCAGAAAAACATAAAAAATGTCTTTGATCCCAAGGGCATCATGAACCCGGGCAAGAAACTGCCATGAGGGATGTGTAATGAAGATAAGTTATGATGTGATCCACATTCGTGTTAAACGGCCGTTCGCCATTTCCCGCGATGTGACCGTTGAGAAAGACACCGTAATCGTTCGGATCGAGCACGATGGAGTTGTCGGATTTGGAGAGGCCATCCCCTACCCTTACTACGGCGATCATATCGAGGCGGTGAAGGGCTTCCTCGACATCGCCATCCCGATAATCCAATCCGAGTTCGAGGACCCGTTCGACACGAAGCGGATAGAGGCCAGATTGCATGAGATCGCAGGGCGCAACTTCCCCGCCAAAGCCGGCATCATGGACGCACTTTACGACCTGATCGGGAAAATACTGGACATCCCCGTCTGGAAGCTCATCGGCGTGCCATCCGAACCTATCAAGACATCCTATACAATAGGACTTGGCGAGATAGACGAGATGATCGACGACATGCAAAACCACCGCGATTTCGAGGTGTTCAAGATAAAACTCGGCCGCCCAAACGATTACGACATAATAAAGGCGATGCGCGATGCCACCAATAAGCCCATCCGTGTCGATGCAAATGCGGCATGGGACGCCAAGGAGGCCCTGAAGAAAATCGAGTTTATGGCCGAACTCGGCGGCTTTGAATTCGTTGAGCAGCCTCTTCATCCCAATGATTTTCAGGGACTTAAATTTCTAAAGGAGAGGTCGCCGCTGCCGATAGTGGTCGATGAATCCGTTCTGACATCGACTGATATCCCCAGACTTCTCGGCTACACAGATGGAATTAACATAAAACTTGCCAAGAGCGGTGGGATACCCGAAGCCATCAGGATGATCGAGATAGCGCGTGCGCATAACCTCAAGGTTATGCTCGGCTGTATGGTAGAGACCGGGCTCGGCGTGGCCGCCGCCGCACAGATCGCACCACTCGTGGACTATGTCGATCTGGACGGAAACATCTTGTTGGCCGAGGATCCGTTCGTCGGTCTTCCCGTCAAAGATGGCTATATCCACCTCACGGATAAGCCCGGCCTTGGCGTCGAGCCAAAACAAAAACCACAGGAGGTTCAAAATGAACAGTTATGAACTCGCAGAATATCTAAATTCGCTTTTGAGGGTTGCGGAGATACAGGACATCAGCAACAACGGCCTTCAGGTCGAGAACGGCGGGCGCGAGGTAAAAAAAGTTGGCATGGCGGTCGATGCATCGCTCAAGTCGTTTGAAGAGGCTGCAAAACGCGGAATTGATTTCCTGCTCGTCCACCACGGCCTGTTCTGGGGCAAACCCGAACTCATTCGCGGCCAGATGTATAACAGGATTAAAGCATTGCTTGACAACGGGATCGCACTTTACGCCGCCCATCTGCCGCTCGACATCCATCCTGAGTATGGCAACAACGCAGTGGGACTTAAGCTTTTGGGCGTGGAGAAAGGCGAGCCGTTTGGCGATTACCATGGCGTGCTGCTCGGCTGGGAATTTGAGCTCAGCGAACCAATGCATCGAGACGAATTCAAAAAGACCGTCGATGAAAGATTTGCAACCAATTCCATCTTCTGGCCATTCGGGCCCTCAAAGGTGAAACGAGGAGCATTCATATCGGGAGGTGCCATCTCGCTTCTGCCAGAAGCCATATCGAAAGGGCTCGACATCTACATCACAGGCGAACCGTCCCACACATACTACTGGCAGGCGGTCGAAGGGGGCATAAATGTCGTGATGGCAGGCCATTACGCTACGGAGAGGCTGGGCGTGATGGCGCTCGGAGAACACCTGAACGAGAAGTTCGACATCCCCATTGAGTTCATAGAGCTACCGACCGGACATTAAATCGAAGCTGCATACTTGAATTAAATGCAGTTTCAACGGATTTTTAAACCTCATTAAGAAGGAGGAAATGATATGCTTATCCCCAAACCTGTGGTCAAAGCCAGCGAAATGCGTGAGCTTGACAGCATAACCATAAATCAACTGGGCATAGATGCGCGTGTTTTGATGGAGAATGCCGGCAGGTCGGTGGCATCCGTTATCATGGATATGATTGATGTCGAGGGCAAAAAGATCATCGTCGTGGCCGGCAAAGGTAACAACGGAGGCGACGGCTTTGTTGCCGCGAGATATCTCGCTGATGAAGGTGCCAATGTCGGCATCTATCTGATTGGACGAGAAGATGATGTCAAAGGGCCTGCCAGAAAAAATCTGAACACTTTGAAAAAGATGGACCTCGATTTCGCGGAAGTGCTATCAGAGAACGAACTCGAATTCATGGCGTTTGACCTCGTAACAGCGGATGTCATCGTCGATGCGATCTTCGGGACAGGGTTCAAGGGGCGTCTCCAGGGAATTTACATGAAAATCATCGAGATGATCAACATGTCTGACGCAATAACCGTATCGGTAGATATCCCGTCTGGTGTTGACAGCGACACTGGTGAGATCGGAGGGACGGCCGTTATGGCAGATGTGACTGTCACAATGGCGTTTCCTAAACTCGGCCATGTCCTTTACCCCGGCAAACAATACACCGGTCAACTCATAATTGCCAACATCGGGATCCCATGGTATCTGGTGAATGAGAAAATCAATCGGTTTTTGCTGGAAGAGCCGATGGTCAGTGATCTCATTCCTATAAGGTTTGGTTCCGAACACAAAGGCGACTTAGGGCGCGTGCTGGTGGTGGCAGGTTCAAGGGGCTACACGGGCGCAGCTGCCCTCGCCTCGACTGCCGCAATGCGCGTCGGCGCTGGCCTCACCTATCTGGCTATACCCAGATCGCTAAATGACATACTTGAGGCGAAAGTCACGGAGGTCATCACCATACCGGTTGATGATGAGGACGGCTCTATCACGGAAAAGGCGATCGATGAGCTGCTTTCCGACAAATGGAAATTCGATGTCGCAGCGATCGGGCCGGGGCTCGGCAGAAGCGAACACACCCGCAAGGCCATCATCAAGTTTATCTCGAACTTCAAGGGGCCAATCGTGATAGATGCCGATGCGGTCGTGGCTCTGGATGGCAACCTTGATGTGATCACCGATAGGGAAATTCCGCCTATTCTGACGCCGCATCCCGGTGAAATGGCTCATCTTATCCCGAACATGGACGCCAACGAGATCAACAAAAAGCGCGTGGATGTCGTCGAGAAATTCGTCCGTGACACGGGCGCCGTCCTGGCGCTTAAAGGTGCACCAACCGTTATCGGATCCCCGTCTGGCGAAATCTTCATCAACACTACGGGCAATCCCGGACTCGCATCAGGCGGCACAGGCGATGTGCTCACGGGGATGATAGCCGGATTTCTTGCCCAGGGACTGGAGCCAAAAGAGGCGACCATTCTTGGAGTTTACATGCACGGACTCGCAGGTGACATCGTCGCAGCCCAAAAAGGTGAACACAGCCTGATAGCTTCCGACCTTCTGGATCACATACCCGAAGCGTTTATGCTCATCCTCGGAGAAGATGAGGTTGAGGAAAAAGATTGAGGGATGAAAAGGATGAATTGAGATTATGACGGGCGGCCTTCGGCCGCCCGTTTTTCATTCGAACAGCCCAACGAAATCGAATTTATCGACATCGACAAGCCCTTTGTCCGTCAATTTGAGGTGAGGTATCACGGGCAACGCCATGAAACTCAGGGTCATAAACGGCGCTTTCATCGGCGAACCGAGCTCGCCGGCAGCCTCGTTGAGGCGCCGCTCCATAGCCGCAACCCTCTCGATGGGCTCGTCGGACATCAGACCCGCAATCGGCAGCGGCAAGCTGGCGATGACCTTTCCGTCGGCGACAACCGCAAGCCCGCCTCCCATCTCAGCGATGTGCTTCACCGCAGCAACGATGTCCGTATCGTCCACACCGACAGCGATTATGTTGTGCGAATCGTGTGCAACTGACCCAGCAATGGCGCCCTTCTTCAGGCCGAAACCGTGAACGAACCCAACTCCGACATTGCCAGTCCCCCTGTGCCTCTCCCAGACCGAAATCTTGAGAATATCCCTGTCGGGATCGGAGACGACCACATCGCCATCAATTTTCGGCTCTGCGAGCATCACATCTGTGATCAAAGAGCCTTCATGAGCCACGATCACCCTCATTTTACTACCCGAAGGCCTGACAATTATTTTCTCGATCGATGGTTCCACCTCCACCTTCCCAATCCTGCGGCTTTCAGGCACATCCACGCTCACAACAGGATCCCCATCCCTGAGGACGAACTTGCCCGATTTTATGACATGTAGGACATCCGGCAGTTCTTCAGCTACAACGATATCCGCAATCTTGCCGGGTGCGATGCCTCCTCTGTCATGAAGTCTGAAGTATCGGGCGGTGTTGATGGTTGCCATACGCACGCTGTTGACGAGCGATATGCCTCTATCCATCGCCCGCCGAATGAGATAGTTCAGATGGCCCTCATCGACGATGGTGCCGGGATGCCTGTCATCCGATACCAGCGACAGGAAAGCCCAGTTATTTTCGTTCACAATCCCTATAAGCGCATCGAGGTTTCTTGCACCTGTCCCCTCCCTGATCATCACATGGACGCCGCGACGCAGTTTTTCAAGTGCCTCATCTGGATTTTCACACTCATGATCCGAGTAAATTCCGGCTGCGATGTAAGCGTTTAGGTCTTTTCCTCTGAGCAGCGGCGCATGACCGTCCTTGAGGTCGAAGGCGGCGAGCTTTTCGATAACATCGGGCAACCCCAGAACAACGCCGGGGAAGTTCATCATCTCAGCGAGGCCAAGCACACGGGGCTCATTTTTAAGCTTCTTGAGGTCATCGGCCGTCAGGACAGCGCCCGAAGTCTCCATGTCTGTCGCAGGCACGCACGACGGCGCCATGAAGAAGATGTCCACAGGCAGCCCTTCTGAGTCATCGATCATGAATTTAATCCCCTCAAGGCCAAGAACATTGGCGATTTCGTGTGGATCGGCAATCACGGTGGTTGTGCCAAGGCGGGAGACAGCTTCCGCAAACCTGCGGGGACTTAACATCGAGCTTTCAATGTGGATGTGGCCTTCGATAAACCCTGGCATCACGAATTTGCCGCTGACATCAACGACCTCCTCTGCCTCGTAACCGCTGCCGATGGCAGCAATCCGGTCGCCGTAAATGACGACATCGTCCGTGATGATCTCACCACTGAACACATCCACAATCTTGCCGTTTCTCAGGATAAGGTCGGCCTTGCGGCGACCAGCCGCCACATCGATAAGTTCTTTCAATTCCATTTCTCAGCCCCCTGTTTTGACCCTATTTTACCGCAAAAGAAGGGGGGAATTAAGATTTCGTCAATCGAAATGTTAAAGGAAGCCTCACGCGTCAGATGATGGCGTTGCAAAATGGAGCCCGTTTTAAATCTCTACGGGACAGCAAGATCTGCCATGTTTCACTTTCTGCTCTGCCTCAAAAGAAGGACCTTTTTCGTCCCTATCTCTCCCTCAAAATCGTAAAACAGCATATACACCCCTGAAGGCAAAGAGGGAAGGTCGATAAAATGTGATCCCTTTTCAAAATACGCCTGCTTTTCCCATACCTCTCTGCCAGCGATGGAAAACAGTTTTAAATTTATCTGTCCCTCATCGGGTATATTCAATCTCAGAACTGGATCTCCATCTGTATAAAGAAGGTAAACCTGAAAATCTGTAAGAGTATCCTGTCCAGATGTATCCACAGTATCAGCCTCATAAATCACGAGAAAATCCTCATGGGCGTAGATGAAATAGTTTTTGTAGAAAATGGGGAAATTCCACGATGGCCATATAGCAGGTGACTCAGGCAAATCAGTTTCATACAGAGGAACATGATTTTTAAAAACATAAATCCTACTACAATTGGTTATCCAGAAGATGGAATCACTGGAAGACAAAGGAAATCCTGTCCTTCCACTGTTTGTATCTGCAGGGGTTAATATTGTATCTAACTCAGGTAATCCTGTATTTGAATCTAAAACAACCCACCTTGTTTTTAATGTGTCGTTAATATATTGGCTATGAGCATACCAAACTTTTTTATAAGCACCTCCCGTTCTGAGATTTGCAATTGGGAAGGAAGTCCAGACTATGTCTCCATTAACCACATTTAAAGCATAAAGTCGGTCAAATAGAGAGGGAGAAAAGATCACTTTTTCTTCATACGACATAAAGGTGAATATCCAACCATTCCGTGTAAAATCCCAAATAAATTCGCCTGTCCTGTAATCACGAGCATAAAGTGTAGAATCCAATACATAAGGGTCAGTAAGGGTATCTAATCCTGTATGAAATACAACGCCATTATAATATGCAGGCGAACCATCAGACATCCATGAAATCACCGTCCATATTGAATCACCCCTGTAATTCCAGCAACCCAACTTTGCTGGTAAACCCAAACTCGGCGCATATACCAATGATTCCACTACTATCGGTGAATACTCTACTGTCTTAAAAACCTTCCCCCACTTCAACTCCCCTGTAAAAGGGTCAAGGGCATAGAAGGTTGTATCCTGCCAGGGGGTAAATCCTATTACTGACCCCACAAACAAAATTGAATCACCTATACATAAAGCTGATGTCATCACATTCGCCGTCACATATCTCTCCCAGATAATCTCACCAGTCTCTATATCCCTCGCAGTAATAATGTTCCACTGTCTAACAGATTTGGGAATAAACAACATCTCATGTCCCGCTGCTCCTGATACTTCGGTAATCCAACTTCCAGGATGTCCCCAATCCCTAAGTATCCACTTAAACTCCAGCGGTGGATACAAATGAAATGGATAATAACCCGTATGACCCGGATCATATCCTAACATCCTCCACGCATAGGGATCAGGTCCATTGTTCACCTTCACAAGCGCACCGTTCACCTTATGCTCAAACTCAGGCATTTGATAGCCTAAATCCCTGACTTCTATTGATTTCTCCGGGATGTAACTCCTCTCAACACTCCCATCTGCCTTCTTCGCAACTACCTCAAGGTCGCCACCTTCCCATTTGTCCTTTGAAACCCATGGAAATGTATCGACTATCGAGGTTACCGGTTCAGGATATCTGTGGCGCGCAACTTTGTAAGTCTCGCCTTTGTAATGGAAAAGGATATCCACATAGATAACACCCTGACCTTTAGAAGGCTCATTAATGGAATACTCCACATACATCATGTGTCCACTTTTGTCCAGTGTTGCATTTGCTGCAACGAACGAAAGCAATGAGATAATCACAAGTTGCATGGCTTCACCTCCGTGAAAGTGTCCAAGTGAAGTATAGCGCAATCTTCTAAAACTTCTCTATCAAAATCCAGAAAAGGCTTAACAGCTTCAACTGCCTGAGAGATCCCTCAATGGCGACACAACCGCTTTGTTAGCCGCTATAACCACCAGTTGTGCGCTACTGCCCGCTGGTAAAGATCCTCATCAGCTCATCTTTTTCGTTGGAAAAGGTGAGTTTGTTTACGAGCTTATATCCGTTCTCCTTATCCTGAATGTAAGGATACATCAACCTGACAGCTTCGACTTTGCTTCTGTCAAATAGGAAAGCATCCATAATCTCTGCCACCTGATCCACTGTAAGAGAAGGTTTTCGAGCGATAAGAAAGGTTTTTAAAATTTTAAGCCGTTGTCTATCAAGCAATTCGTTGCGAAGGGATTCAAGGAGAGAACTCAAATCTTTAGGTTGAAGCAAGTCTGGCTGTTCACCAAAATCCAGCATCGAAAGTAAATACTGAATGTGTGTCACTATCTCCATCGCTTCACGGCGATTTTGCCTGTTTTGAATGTGCGCAATGTATTCAATTTGGAGTTTGTAGAGGTAATCCTGAACCGAGTCTATAATAGCCTGTGGAGGGATCGTGTCTTCCACTGCGCCAGCGGATGGTGCCCAGAAGCCGTAGGTAAGCAAAACCAGAAACAGCTTTTTCATGTTGGGTGTCAGCTGATCACGCCCAATTTTTTGCCCACCTTTTCAAAGGCCTCAAGCGCGCGGTCTATCATCTCATCGGTATGTGTAGCCATTATACTCGTTCTGAGGAGCTGTCTGCCGGGCGGGACAGCCGGCGTTATGACCGGATTGACGAAAACGCCGTTCTGCTGAAGCTGATACCACATCTCAAAGGTGAGCTTGTCGTCGCCGATTATGACGGGCACGATCGGTGTCTGCGTCTCACCGATGTCGTAACCCATGGATTTCAGACCTTCCTGCCACCTATGTGTGTTCTTCCACAGCTGCTCGCGCCTCTCCGGCTCGTTAATCATTATGTCGAGAGCCGCCTCGGCAGCAGCCACAGCCGCAGGCGGCAGCGCGGCGCTGAATATCATCGAACGCCCAAAATGCTTGATGTAATCGACGACATCAGCATCACCTGCCACAAATCCGCCGATAGACGCAAACGATTTACTGAATGTGGACATGATTATGTCCGTCTCATCCGTCACTCCGAAATGGCTCGCAGTGCCTGACCCGTTTTTGCCCAAAACGCCCATCGCATGGGCATCGTCGGTCATCACACGGGCTCCATATTTCTTCGCAACCTTGAGTATCCCCGGCAGGTCGGCTATATCGCCTTCCATCGAGAACACGCCATCGACGACGATGAGCGCCGCCCTGTCATCCGGTATGGAAGCAAGCACCTTCTCGAGATCATCGAGATCATTGTGTTTGAATCGCTTAACCTCACCGTAGGACATCCTTGCTCCGTCTATGATCGATGCATGATCCCATTTGTCGAGCACAGCGAAATCGCCTCTCCCGATGAGGGCCGTCAGAATGCCGATGTTGGTCTGGTAGCCTGTGCTGAAAACGAGAGCGGCTTCCTTGCCGACAAATTCCGCAAGTTTGTGTTCGAGCCTGAGATGGATGTCAAGCGTGCCGTTCAGGAAACGGGAGCCACAACTCCCTGTCCCATACTCCTTTGTGGCCTTGACGGCCGCCTCGATGACTTTCGGGTGCGTGGTAAGGCCGAGGTAGTTGTTTGAGCCAAGCATAACGAGTTTACGACCTTCAAAAACTATTTCGGCCTCTTCCGCTGATGAAACTGGGCGAAAGTATGGGTATCTGCCGGTCTTCTGGAGGATTAATTTGTCCTCGAACTGTGCGAATTCCCGACATTTCTGAAATATATCTTTCATGTTTTACCTCCTGGCAAGCTATTATTCGTTGATTTTATGGTAACGGGGCATCCTTGGCAATATTTCGCACCGCATTAAAAAGCATAAAGTGACGCTGTAACAGCCTTTTGCACGCCATCGGGTTCCCAATAACTCCGCAACAGCCAACGGATAACACAACCGAATCGCTCAGAAGGTCGAATATCGAAATCTGAATGTGTTGAAATCACAAAATCAAGCCTTAAACATTTCGACCAAACAGGAGGTGGCCATGAAAAAATCCATAATGTTGATGTTCATTATTATTCTGACATTTGCATTTGCTGGGTGCGAAAAACTTGCCGAGACAGGCAGCATCGAAGGCAGGGTTATCGACAAAATCGACGGCTCGGCGATTCAGAATGCCACAGTGTGGACCAATCCGCCGACATCAAGGGTGCTCACAGACAACGACGGCAGGTATTACATCGACGGCGTTAGTCCCGGCGATTACACAGTTTATGCATCAGCGAGTGGATACCACACCGATTCCGTCGCCGTGCATGTGGTTGAAGGCAATAGAACAAGAGCTGACTTCATGCTTGAGCCCGGGCCTTAAACATGATGCATCATTAAAATCTCCAATTACCACTTGCTAAACGGCATGATCTCGTAATTATCTCTCCCGCTAATATGATGGAGATCTATATCTTCGTATTCTTCTCAATAATACAGGCTTTCAAGTAACCTTTGAATGGAGATTTGGGTTCATCGTATGTCTTCCTGTATTCCCCATCCTCTCACCTCCACCCTCACCACTTTTGATGTCGAACTGAAACAAATTGTGAAATTTTTCCATAAAATGTGCAGCAGAAGTTCGTGAATACTGTAGAAGTGATTGGGGCATTAGCGAAAAGGAATTAAAATTTAGCAACTTAGATCTATTAAACGATGTCGCGATGAATTTCAGATTCCCGAAAACATCAAGGAAAGGGGAATTAGGTGAAACGCAGCTGGGTTTCTATCTAACTTTTTTAATTATTCCCACAGAAAACTCCAACACCAACCTCCATTGTGTTGAGATGCATGAATGTGCACGATAAAATACAGTCCAAAGGAGGTAGAGAATGCAGGTTATCATTTTTGCAGTTGTATCATGGGTTTCCACCTTCCCATCAGCTGATATAGGCATGAAATGGTCATCGTGGCTGGCAAACCCGGCGTTCATTGGCATGAAATCGATCCATGAATTTGGGATTTCCGGCGATTTTTATTCTCAGGATACCGTCTTAACCATTGGCTATCGGGTAGATGGGTTCGCTGTCGCCTATCGAATTGAGGGGCAAAACAGGGATCTCCTTCTCGGAGTTGGTCTTCCGCTTGCATCTAACGGACTTTTGCGCAAGCTGAGCGTTGGCTACACCTACTCGCGCAAGAAACAGATGGCAGGCCTCGCTTTCTGGCCTTCCCGCTATTTCACTGCCGGCGTGGCGGTCGAGTGGGACAGGAACTCTATCAACGAACAGTTCGGTGTGGGCGTGAGGCCGTTCACCGAGATGGTCACGCTGTGGGGCAACGCAAACATGCAGGGCAACTACATTCGGAGCCTCGACATCGGTGTATCTGTCTCTCCGGTCAAGTGGCTTGAGGTTCGAGGTGCGGCAAACTGTCCCATCGGCACGATGCAGCCAGCTTCCACATCCCGTTCGACATGTGAGTATCAGATAGGCGCAACTGTCTCACTGGGACATAGCAGATTAAATGTGGAATCCGTCGGCAGCAGCATGAGCTTCGGATTGGCATTTTCAAGGGAATATCAGGGCTCGCCGTTTAAGCCCCAAAAGATCGTTCGTGTGGTGCTCGATGGAAAATATCCCGAACAGACCTCCAGCTCGTTGTTCAAGAAGGCGGGCAAGAGCTTTTACTCACTCATCCATTCGCTGAAAGCGCTCAGAGACAGGGACGATGTCGTCGGCGTGCTCATCGTGCTGAAAAATCCGTCTTTATCAGCCGCGCAGGTCGAGGAGGTGGTCCACGAACTTGCAGACCTCAGAAAGAACGGCAAGAAAATACTGGTCTTTTCCAAGAATTTTGACACGATGGGTTTGTGGCTCGCATCTCAGGCCGATGTCGTCGCAATCACCAGCAGCGGCTATGTGGTGATGCCGGGGTTCGTTTCGGGAAGCGTCTATTTCAAGAGGATGCTGGACAGGATTGGAGTTGATGTTGACGCATTCCACATCAAGGAATACAAATCGGCTATCGAGCCGTTCACGCGCAGGGACATGTCCGAATACGACCGCAAGCAGAGAATGGACTACATGACCGATATGAAATCGACAATCTGGCCTGCAATTGCCGAGCGGATGGGGAAATCAACCGCTTACCTCGATTTGCTTGTCGATTCTCAGGGCATGTGGAACGACAGCGAGGCGGTCAGGCTCGGCTTCGTCGATACGATAATCCATTCGTCGCAACTCAAAGAGTGGGCAAAGGATGAGCTGGGCTACAAGCAGCTGATTGACATCGATAAAGTCGTTGAAGTTAAAAATGTTGACGACTCATGGGAAATTCCTGCGGAGAGGGTCGCCGTGCTTTACATCGAAGGCGGTATTGTGTCGGGTAAGAGCGGGAACGATATCCTCACAGGCAAGACTGTCGGCGACGAGACCATCGTCAGGGCCATCAAAGATATCAAGGAAGACAAGAGCATCAAAGCGGTCGTCGTCAGGGTTAACTCACCGGGCGGATCAGCCCTTGCATCAGAGGAGATCTGGTTCGCATTGAAGGAGTTGAAGGATAAGAAGCCGGTTATCGTGTCGATGGGCGATGTGGCTGCATCGGGCGGATATTATGTATCTGTGCCATCAGATGTTATAATGGCCGACAGCACCACACTTACGGGGTCAATAGGCATCCTTTCCCTGAAATTCGTCTTTCGGAGAACGCTCGAAAAGTTGGGGATAGATGTCGATTATACAAAGATCGGCCGCCATGCGGACGCAATGTCGTCGATACTGAGGCCACTGACGCCTGAGGAAGAATCCCTTGCGATGAAAGAGCTCAGGTATGGCTACAACATCTTCATAAACAGGGTGGCCTTCTCACGCGGGATGACGCCTGAGAAGGTGGACTCGCTCGGTAGAGGCCACATCTACAGCGGCATCAGGGCATTAGGCATAGGGCTCGTCGATTCTATTGGCGGACTTGAAGATGCGATAGAACTCGCTCGCAGGATGGCGAATACACCTGACGCCGAGGTCGTCTTTTTTCCGAAGCCGCGCATGATGAAACTCCTCGAGGAGCTGGGCGTCGCCAGCAGAGCCAACCTTGACGGCACAAAATCGCTTCTCAGAGAGAATTACCTTTACCTCATGCCGCCATTTTTTGTGAGATGAAAATGATGTTGTGCTAAAAAACGCTTCTTTGAGCGGACAAAATTTTGTTTCTCGACCCGACGGTTGAAAAAAATCGCGCATGAAAACATAATCTCTGGCGAAATCAGGAGGAGATTTGATGGCAATCCTTGTGGGTAAGGACACAAAGTTAGTGGTTCAGGGGATCACAGGTCGAGATGGATCTTTCCATACAAAATTGATGCTGGAATACGGCACGAAAGTGGTTGCTGGCGTTACACCTGGCAAGGGCGGACAGGAAGTGCACGGCGTGCCTGTTTTTGACACGGTTGAAGAAGCCGTCAAAGCGACCGGTGCAAACACATCGGTCATCTTTGTGCCGGCCAAATTCGCGGCCGATGCCATCATGGAGGCAGCTGATGCCGGCATCCAGCTTATCGTCACGATCACCGAAGGGATACCCGTGCACGACATGAGCAAAGTGGTGAAATTTGTCCGCGAGAAGGGCGCCCGCCTCATCGGGCCTAACTGTCCAGGACTGATAACTCCGGGGGAGGCGAAGGTCGGGATACTTCCGGGACAGATATTCAAGCGCGGCCCGATAGGCGTAATTTCGCGCAGCGGGACATTGACCTACGAGATTGTGAGCCATCTCACGGCCGCAGGACTTGGCCAGTCCACAGCCATCGGCATTGGTGGAGACCCGATAATTGGCACACGCTTCATAGACCTCCTTGAGATGTTCGAGAACGATCCTGAGACAGAAGGAGTTGCGCTTATCGGTGAGATTGGTGGCACAGACGAACAGGAAGCAGCAGCTTACATCAAGAAGCACATGAGCAAACCTGTAGTGGCATTCATCGCTGGTAGAACGGCGCCTGCTGAGAAACGGATGGGACATGCGGGAGCCATAATTTCAGGCTCATCGGGCACGGCTGAGGAGAAGATCAGAGTCTTTGAAGAATCGGGTGTTAAGGTCGCTCAGGTGCCTGAGGAAGTGGCTGCCCTGCTGAAGGAGGCGCTGTCTAAATGAATGACCTGCTTTTGTCGTTGTTGATCGCAGTCTCACCGATGTCCAGATTCAGGTCGTTCATAGATAGCCTGAGGTCCGCAAAGATCAAATTCCATGAGACGGTCACTTACTATGAGACTGGCCTGCAGCGGCAGTTTGATGGGATATTTTACTTCAAAAAGGGTCGTGGGGTCAGGATCGACTTCCAGAAACCTGACGGGCAGGCCATCATCCTCTCGGACTCGAACTATGTGATTTGGAACAAGAAAACGAACAAGGTTTTTCATAGGAAAACCGACATCGTTTTTCCTCGAAACAGCGATGAATTCTTCAGGAAATACGATGTAACCTACTGGAAGAAAGGTGATACCCTTGCTTTTCGTATTAAGGATGCCAATGTTGAAGGCTACCTTGAGGTCGGATTTACAAAAAATGGTTTTCGCCCAATCTTTCTCGTCATTCACGGGGATGGAACACGCTCTTTCTACAGGTTCACCGATGTCAGGCTCAACTCATGGATCGCAGACTCTATCTTCAAGGTGGAGGGTAAAAAATGAGCGACTGGATTCGGGATGATTACTGCTTTGTGTGTGGCAAGAAAAACCCTTACGGATTTAAACTCGACATAACGACAACGCCTGATGGAAAAGCCTTTGTCGAGCTCGTCCCTGCCCGTGAGTATCAGGGATATGGTGGCGTGCTTCACGGCGGGATAGCGGCCACACTGTTAGATGAGATCATGGTCTATGCCGCTTATGGCGTGGGCAAACCGGTCGCCACAGTTAAGCTTACTGTCAGATACAGAAAGCCTGTGCCAATAGGCCAGAAGATACGCGTTGAGGGCGAGGTCAAATCGGTTTCGGGCCGCAAGGTGCAGGCAGTCGGACGCATCCTGAACTCAGAGGGAGATGTGCTCGTCGAGGCCGAATCCCTGATGTATGAAGTTAAGGCAGACTGAGTGCGGGCCAGCGGAAATCGGCCCGCACTTTTCCATCACATCCAGCCTCCAAACATCAGGAACAGGCTCAGATTTGCCCCTCTGAACGAGAAATCGGGCGTTCCCAAGAGGTCAGTGCCGTCCATGTTCTCCCATTTCTCCGTGACAGGCAGGATGTAACTCGCTTTGACCGCAAGCCCGATCATCGGCGCCCCTTTCTTGACTTCCACAATCCCCATGACGCCTAACTCAACCGAGAATGAACTGTATTTCACTGCCGCAAACCTGTGTGGATCGGCAATCAGACTGTCGAAACTGACGGATCCCTGTTCGGGTTTGAACTCGAATGTGTAGCCACCGCCGCCGATGCCCAATATACCAAAGAGATCAATCGGGCCATTGGGAAGCAGCTCATAGCCGACATTGAAGAACCCGGCGCCTCCTTCAACGCCCACCGTCATGCTGTCGCCTTGAAGATTCTCCTGAGTGCCAAACCCATAGCCTCCGAATATCAGGCGGTCGCCTCCACCATATCCACCTCCGCCAAGCCCCGTTTGATACGCCGAAATCCCCTCAATTCCGTGGTTGCTCAGAACCTGATTGATGCCCTTCACATCAAGCCCCGTGTAGAACAGACCAAACCCACCAAATCCACCTGCTCCAACTATTGCAACGAACAGCACTGCATACATTTTGACCACCTCCCTGTTCTGTTTAATTGAGCCTTTTCATTTTACTACAAATAACATTGTATTGCAAAGTATGAGTTCCAGGTTTTGATGGCCAGTGACATTATGGGAAGGCGGCATATCCTCACCCCATCAACATCAAAAGGTTAATTTCAGGGAAATTCGCCGATTTTGTGCGATTTCGGCGCAATTATGTGCCCTCTCAGTGATGTTGACTTTGTTTTTGGGCAACCTTATCCTAACTCATGCCATGAAAGGAATTAAGAAACATCTGAAGCGGTTCTATTCATTGTATAAAAAGGATCCGGAGGCAGCGATAGATTTCCTGAGGAGCCTTGCTCCGGAAAATCCTATGCTGCACACGGTTATCGGTCTGCTTTTGTTCAAAAGGCAGGCCCTCGTTGAGGCGGAGCTTGAATTCAGGAAAGCTCTTGCAAACGACAGATTTGATTTTGTCGCCGCTTACTTTCTTGGCTACACTTTGGAGGTCTCCAAAAAAGACCTCGAGGAGGCATTTTCCCTTTACGAGATAGCTTACTACATCTTTCCATGGGATCCTGACATCAAAGAAAGCTATTTCAAGCTCAAACATGCTTTGCAGCGGCGCAACAAGGCCGAGAAAAGCGAAGAAAACGAGGAGATTGTCATACCTCCGACTGCGACGCCTGAGGAAGGTGTTCCTAAAAGTGCTGAAGCCGCCCTTAAAGAGTTATTTGATAATCTTGACAAGGGAAAAATAGATAACATTACTATTCCTAAACCACCAGAAGATAACATTTGAAAGGAGCTCCCTTATGGATTACAAAAAAAGGATTGAAAGGGTAAGAGAGAAATTTTCTGAACTTGGAATTGATGCTTTGCTCGTGAGTGATCTATCCCGTCCTGAGCAGTCCGTTCCGAATGTCCAATATCTGACAGGATTTACAGGGTCAAACGGCTATCTTTTGATAACATCTGATGATGCAATATTTTTCACAGATGGAAGATACGAAATTCAGGCCGGTCAGGAAGTTACATGTTGTGAAGTGCACATAATGAGTAAGGATGTTACCATAGCGGATGCCGTAAAAGAGAACTCCACGCTTGGCGTCATCGGAGATCACATCACCGTTACGAACCTTCAAAGATTTGAGAGCTCGCTTTCGAAGAAGAATGTCACCGTGAAACCGGTCAAGAACATCGTCATGGATCTCAGGAAAGTTAAGGACGAAGATGAGATCGAGCTGATAAGGAAAGCCCAGGCCATAACTGACAGGCTGTTTGAACTCATAATCAACGAGCTTGTGAGACCTGAGAAGATGACCGAGCTCGATCTTGCCGCGGAGATCGAATATCAGATGAAAAAATTGGGAGCGAGCGGCCCGAGTTTCGACACCATAGTCGCAACAGGCGATCATACGGCTTTGCCACATGCGAAGCCGCGCAGGGTCGTGATAAAGAACAACACTCCGCTCCTCATCGACATGGGCGTTTATCTGGACGGTTATGTGTCTGACATGACGAGAACGGTCTGGATCGGCAATCATCCGAACGAGGAATTTGAACGGATTTACAGGATTGTGCTTGAGGCTCAGAAGACGGCGGAGACGGGCGTTAAGCCCGGCATGACAACTGTCGAGGTGGATAAGCTTGCAAGGGATGTGATTGCAAATAACGGCCACGGCGATAAGTTCGTGCACAGTCTCGGTCACGGCGTCGGTCTGAACATCCACGAGGCGCCGATTGTGTCGAGCAGGCCTGAGACCGCCACTGAGGTCAGGGAGAACATGGCTTTTACTGTCGAGCCCGGCATCTACATCGAGGGGTTCGGCGGCGTTAGAATTGAGGACATCGTTGTCATCCGTGCCGATGGTGCGGAGGTTATTACTAAATCGCCGAAAGAAGAATTGATCAAGATTTAGCAACATTCTGCAAATAAGGAGGTTAAGCATGCCTGATTTGAGACCCGGAATGGCGATAAAATGGAACAACGAAATCTACCTTGTAATAGATTTCCAGCATATACACATGGGCAGAGGCGGTTCAACAACAAGGGCCAAGCTCAAAAATGTGCTAACAGGCCAGGTTAGAGAGGTCAGTTTGAGGGACTCTGACAACTATGAAGAGATCCGTATCGACAGGCAGCCGGCGGTTCTGTCCTATGTCGCTGGAAATGAATACCATTTCATGGACAACGAGACCTTTGAGGATGTGACTTTTACGGCTGAGCAGCTTGGCAGCGAGGTCACAGACTACCTTAAAGAGGGAATGGAAGTGACTCTCCTGTATGCTGAAGGAAATCCGCTGACGATTGAACTGCCCTATTTCGTTGAACTTGAAGTTGTGGAAACCGATCCGGGCCTTAAAGGCGATACCGCGTCCGGTGGTTCCAAACCGGCTAAACTCGAGACCGGCAAGGTCATCCAGGTGCCGCTCTTCATCAAGATCGGCGATGTGATCAAGATCGATACGCGGACAGGCCGCTACATCGAGAGGGTGAAGTGATGGGACACGAGAAACTCGAAAAAGAAGTCGTTGAGATGTTAGCTGAGCGTGACATGACGCTCGATGTCGAAAAGGTGAAGCAGCTCGCCCAACTGGTCAGTGAGCTTGAGATCGCTGAGATAGAGCTGGAGACGCCGCTTGGCTACATCAGGATCTCGAAATATCCCGAACAGGTTCAAGTTTCACCGCCTCCACCTCCACCACCACCGACTGTCGCCGCACCCCCTCCCCCACCTCCTGCTGAACGGCCTGTAGAAGCAGAAAACCCTGAGCCAGCTGACGAAAAGCCCGTCGATGAGACATTGCACGAGATCAAGTCGCCGATAGTCGGCACATTTTATCGTGCGCCGGCGCCCGGCGAAGCCCCCTTCGTCGAAGTGGGCGACCATGTCAACCCCGGCGATGTCCTTTGCATAGTCGAAGCGATGAAGGTCATGAACCAGATCAAATCCGATGTTGCAGGAACGATCGCCGAGATTTTACCCAAAAACGGAGAGCCGGTCGAATACGGCCAGGTGCTTTTCAGAATCAAACCCGACTGAACTTTTGTCATACTATGAAACCCAATCGAGCCGCTTTTGAAAAGCGGCTCTTTTCATTAAATGGAGGCCAAAAATGGAACAGAGGAGCTACAAATATTTCGACTTTATACTTGCTCTTTTCGTTACAGTCTTGATAACAAGCAACATAGCTTCGTCGGCCAAGATTGTTGACTGGGGGTTTTCTATTTTGGGCGTGCGGATGGCATTTGACGGAGGCACGCTCCTGTTCCCGATAAGCTACATTTTCGGCGATGTGCTGACTGAGGTTTACGGTTACCGCCGCTCGCGACGCGTTATCTGGTCGGGATTTGGTGGACTTGCACTTACGGCTTTCGTGCTCTGGATAGTCAAAATCCTTCCGGGCGAGGCCAACTGGGAGGCTTACGCCGGCCAGTTTGCCTACGACGCCATACTTGGAGGCATGACATCGGGCGGCATCGTCATAGCCAGCCTGACCGCATACTGGGCAGGCGAGTTCTCCAACTCGTTCATAATGGCCAAGATGAAGATATTGACGAAAGGCCGATACCTCTGGATGCGCACGATTGGCAGCACGCTCGTCGGGGAAGGAGTTGATACCACCCTGTTCGTCACGATTGCGTCCCTGTTCGGCGTGTTCCCATGGTCTGTTTTCGCAAGCCTCGTGCTCACAAATTACATCTTCAAGGTAGGCGTGGAGGCGGTGATGACGCCTGTCACCTACAAAATCGTGAACTTCCTGAAAAAGCACGAGAATGAGGATTATTATGATTACGACACCGATTTTAACCCGTTCACGCTCGGCGTTTGATGCGAAAACACGGTCGAATTAGCTCATTTTCAGCAATCTCGCATTTATTGCGACGATTACTGTGCTCAATGACATCAAAACGGCTCCGATAGCAGGGCTTAGCAGTATGCCATAGGGGTATAGTGCGCCGGCAGCAAGCGGGATAGCCAGAGCGTTATATCCCGTTGCCCACAAAAGATTTTGCACCATCTTACGGTATGTCAGCCTTGCCAGTTTTATGATGCTCACCACATCGGAGAGGTAATTTCTGACAAGAATGATGTCGCCTGCCTCGATTGCCACATCTGTGCCCGCACCTATGGCTATCCCGACATCAGCTTCCACGAGTGCAGGCGCATCGTTCACTCCGTCTCCAACCATCGCCACCTTAAGTCCACGAGCCTTTAATTCCCGTATCTTCTGGGATTTTTCGTGTGGTAACACTTCGGCGAAGTAATCATCGAGACCGAGTTCCTCTGCAACACGCATGGCAACGCGCCTGTTATCGCCGGTCAACATGACGCATCGAAGCCCCATGCCCTTGAGTTTTGCGATCGCTTCTTTTGCTTCTTCCCTTATCACATCGGAGAGACCGATGGCACCGACTAACTCGCCGTCGATCAACACGAAAACAACGGTTTTGCCATCTTCGAACATTTCGTTAACCTCCTCATTGCCGTGCTCTATGTTTTGCTCCTTGAGCACGCCAGGGCTTACTACACGCACTACTCTATCAGCGACCGTTCCTTCGACCCCTTTGCCGCGGATTGACCTGAAATCAGTAACTTCCATGATTTTGTCAGCTGCCTCGACGATCGCTTTCGCTACAGGATGCTCAGAGTTGGCCTCAACTGATGCTGCGTATCTCAAAATTTCCCCATCTGAGAAAGCAGGCGACAATGACACAACATTGGAAACACCAAACTTGCCCTCTGTCAGCGTCCCAGTTTTGTCAAAGACTATGGCTTCCAACTCTCTGGCCTGCTCGAATGCTTTCCTATCCCTGATGATGAAGCCGTGTTTCGCCGCAATTGCAGTTGAGACCGCCACAACGAGCGGAATTGCCAGTCCGAGTGCATGCGGACATGTGATGACCATCACAGTTACCGTCCTCTCAAGAGCAAAAGCTATGTCCTTGTGCATGAGAAAATTCCAGATGAAAAAGGTTATTCCACCGCCTGTCAGAGCGATTACGGTTAGCCAGACAGCTGCCCGATTGGCCAGATCCTGAGTTCGTGATTTGCTCTCCTGCGCTTTTCTGACAAGCTCGATGACCTGAGATAGAAACGAATCCTTTCCCGTTTTCTGGACTTTCACCTTTATGGCCCCATCGAAATTTATAGAACCTCCAATGACAGTGTCACCTGACTTTTTCTCAACGGGTCTGCTTTCTCCCGTGAGCATCGACTCGTCGATCGATGTCTCGCCATCAACCACAACGCCATCAGCCGGAACTTTCTCGCCCGGCTTAACAAGCACGATATCGCCCGGCCGAACTTCCGAAATAGGCACATCCATGAGCCGTCCATCAGGCATGACCTTATGTGCTTCGGACGGCATCAGACGAGCCAGTTCCTCAAGTGCCCTCGACGCCCCCATAACGGACCTCATTTCGATCCAGTGACCAAGCAGCATAATGTCGATCAGCGTGGCCAGCTCCCATAAAAATATCTTGCCTTTTAATCCCAATACCACTATGCCGCTGTAAACATAAGCTGTTGTTATGGCGACGGCTATCAATGTCATCATTCCGGGTCTGCCCTTCTTGATCTCGTCGTAAAATCCTTTGAGAAAAGGCCATCCGCCGTAGAAAAACAGGACTGTCGATAAGGCCAGTAACAGATACAGATCCCCACGAAAAGCTAACATTTTCCTCAACCCAAGAAGCTGTTGGATTAAAGGAGAAAGCGCCAGTATAGGGATGGTTAGGGCAATGGATATCCAGAACCGTTTTCTGAAATCGGCCACCATGTGTTCGTGATGGCCTGAATGGCTCTCATGTGCTTTTGGAGGATGTTCGTGTCCCATCATTTTATGCTCATCATGATTGTGATGTTTGCCAGTTGTTTGCATAATTGCCTCCATTCATATTTGTGCATATATTTTAATGCATTAGCGGGCAATGATACACCGTAAAGATGTGGCCATTCCACCCAAGAAATTCACGGCTTTTGACACGCGGAAAGCAGAAATTTACAATCACCTCCATGAAAGCGCACGAATTTTATGAAAAGATCAAATCGGACAACATGTCCGGGGCATCGGACATCCTCGACGCTATAGTCGAGGGTATTGCGGAGCTGGATGAGGGCGAGCTGACCGAATTTATCAGTCTCCTGCCGCAGACACATCCGTCCATGGCGCCGATATTGAACCTCTGGGATAGGCTTGACAGAGTTCTTGCAGCGGGCGGCGGTCGGGATCAGCTTCTCGAGGTTGCGTCAGCATACCTCGCCGAAATACGGCGTTCACGCAGCGATGTCGTGGCCAAAGCAGTTAAACTGATAGCCCCCTGCGAAAGGATTATCACCATATCGAGGTCATCACTTGTGGAGAGGGCACTTCAGCAGAAGGCAATGCTTAAGCCGTTCGAGCTCATAGTTGCAGAATCTCGACCTCAGCGCGAAGGAATTAGCCTCGCAGAGGCTATGAGCCAGCTCGAGGCCGTAAGGGTAACGCTGGTCGTAGATGTTGCCGCTGTCTTTTTCGTGCAGGAATCCGATTGTGTGGTTGTTGGAGCAGATGCCGTTACGCCCGAATGGGTTGTCAACAAGGTTGGCACATACGCTCTGGCACTTGCAGCAAAACATTACAGCAAACCGACTTTTGTGTTAGCTTCAATCGACAAGTTCACGGACGAACGCACATCGAAGATGCTGACTTTCGTCGAACACAGCCCGGATGAAATCATGCCGAACGCACCGTTCAAAATAAGAAACATCTATTTTGACAAGACGCCGATAGAATGGGGCAGAGTTGTCTCTTGAAACCGAAGGCAGAAAGAAATTGTGATAAAGCCATAGCTTCTGGTAAATCCTGTTGAGCAGTGTTGTCTGAGCCACTGTGTCAAGGTGGTCATCGCCTATGTATTAGCGAATGAAGAGACTGTTTCTCTGCTCTACAAATCTGTTGTCTTTCTTGTGGCGAGGGCGAGAGCGTGTGAGGCGGACTTCGGGGAGCTTTTCTTTCCAGAACCGCAGTATATGGTGATTGATGAACTCACTCCCATTATCGGAGTGTATTTCCTTGATCGGGGAAGGTAGGCGAAGCAGGATGATTGATTTACGGCGGAGATCTGTGACCTGTTGCATTTCATCGAGGATTATATGATTTTCTTTCTTAGAAGCTTTTTATAGCGAGGTTTCATAAGGAGCAAATATTTACGCCTTTCAGAGAAGCTCATAGGTAGCTTTTTATGCATACTTTACCTCCGTTTTGGTAACATCATTTGATGAGCGGTTTTATTTCGGTAACATTTTAAATGAGTGATAACGCGCGTGCTTGACAATAAATAATTTATAAGTGTATATTGGGGTTTTCTAATTACTTTATGTAAGGCGAGTGGGATATGGAAATGGTGGCGAGGATACAGGAAAAATTGAACGAGCATGGGTGGGGGGGTTTTCAAATATTCCTCAATATCTCATTCTATCTCTACCTGACTATTTATACCTCCGCACTGTAGCCTGTGTTCTCACACAATGATTGCACCATATTAAATGGTACTAATGTGTTAGGCGAATTCAATTCCATTTCAAATAGGACTGCCTTTTATAAAGGCAGAAAAAACAAAGGAGGTGGCCGATGTTCGGGTATAAAATGCCAAGGCTGTTCTTGATCGGCGTAACAGAGCTTCTCCTGCCGGCTCTGCTCCTCGCCGGCTACTGGACACATGGGACTGTGGATACAACCGGAAATGGAGACTATTACTCCTCTATTGTCATAGACGCTTACGGCAACCCGCACGTTAGTTACTATAGCGATTTAAAGTTGATGTATGCTTATATGTCTGGTGATACATGGCATATAGAGACGGTAGATTCAACATTGTTTGGTGTGGGAGGAAAGACCTCTATAAAGCTGGACTCGGATGGCAACCCTCATATCAGCTATTATAAGGTCGGAAGTGGAGATCTCATGTATGCATACAAGTCTGGTGGCTTATGGTATATTGAAACAGTTGATGCAGCTGGAGATGTAGGAACCCATAACTCACTTGCTCTTGATAACAATGGTAATCCCCACATTAGTTATTATGATGCCAGCAATGATG
>WGAI01000055.1 GCA_015489175.1 Caldifarciminota bacterium
CCTCTCGTCACTCAATGCATTTCGGCTGCTCAAAGGGCTTTCGCCCGTGCCGTTCCATCGTCACACGATATCGGGCGCATTGTTCAGATACATGGCTTACGCAAATCCGCGTCACTTCCAGCCCATGAATGTCAATTTCGGGCTCATGTCCGATGTCCCTAAAATGAGTCGAACCAGAAGGAAGGTGTTTATGGTCGAGCGTGCGCTCAAATCGCTCATCAGGTGGATGGAGGAACACTCGGAAATGTTCTCCGAAAACGAAATCGAGATGGCAAAACGCCTCAACGAGGAGCTGCCCGACCTCATCAAAGACTACATCGACAGGTTCGGCAGGAAAAAGGACAGAAGCCCAGCCCGCTGATTTGAGCACCCAACCGCTCAGAATCGCCCTTTCAAGCGTTGAGCTCATCAACTTCAACCCACGAATTGGTCTCGATCGCCCTGTGGACCGCGTCGAGGGTCAACACATTCAACAGGCCGTCCTCAAACGGGACGGGATTGGGGATCTTGCCCTCAACAGCATCCATGAAAAGTTCAAGCATGTAAACGAGATAACCATGCAGTTTGCCGTTCAGTTCGACCATTATGGTGCCCGGTTTCTCATATTTTGATGAGGCGAAAGTCAACATCTGCTCGCTGAGATCTATGAAAACAGCCGATTTGCTGCCAACAATCTCCCAGAAGGATGTAGCGACCGATGGCATCGATTCTGGAAGTATCCAGCCCGTCTCGAAAATGCCTGTCCCGCCTCCCTCGTATTCCACCATTGCGTGAATTACATCGTAGGTGTCTATCCCCATGGATACCAGTATCTTTTTGATACCTCTTGCTAACACTTTCGTGGGCTTTCGGCCGGTGAGATAATACGCAAGGTCAAGGAGATGTGACATAAGGAACCACGCGGGAGTGGTCTTCGCCGACCATGAGAGCATTTTAGTTGGGACATAAATGGTGTCGTTCAGCCTCGCATTCAACGAGATAACTTCTCCGAGCCTGCCATCCAATATGGCCGCTTTCGTCTTGAGAAATGGGGGCGAAAACCTGTTGCCAAACCTGATCGTCCCGATCGCATCGCTCTCCCGCTCCACCCTGACAAGTTCTCTGGCCTCACTAACATCCATCGTCATGGGTTTTTCAAGCAACACATTGATGTCTCGCAGAAGCGCCTCTCTCGCAAAGTCAAAGTGGAGAAAATCCGGCGTGGCGATGTAAACCGCATCAAGATTTTCCATCTCATACATCTCGCCAGCATCCTCATAAGTGTTAACACCATAAATTTCATTTGCCAGTTTGCGCGATGATTCGCTGGCTGAAGTAACTGCCACCAGCTGTGCCCTATCCGATTCAGATATAATTCGTCCATACCACTTTCCCATAATCCCAAATCCTACTATGCCGAACCTCATGGCAACACTCCTTTTTCTTTTTATTATTTTGTCAAATACGCTGAATTGGAAACGCATTTCATGCCACTGTCAGAAATCAACTCCCAACCAATCAACACATTGTTTTGTTGATGGTCCCATTAAAGCTCTATGAACACAACCCAGCCTTGAGAGGCGTATAGGCAGACTTTATCATTCTCATGCTATGGGAACAGTTATCGGAATTGATATAGGTGGCACATTTCTGAAAGCGGGGCGGTGTCGAAACGGCGAGATTGAAGAATTCCGTGAGATACCCACCGAGGCCGAGAAAGGTCCTGACGCAGTAGTCAACAACATCCTGCGCGTCATCTCAGAACTTGCCCTCGAAGACACAGTTGCGGTCGGTATCGGCGCTCCTGGCATGGTCGATACCACAAACGGGATCGTCCGCTATCCGCCTAACCTGCCAGGATGGGAAGAGTTTCCGCTGGGCAGGATAATATCAGAAAAGATCGGGTTGCCCGTCTATGTTGGGAACGACGCTAACCTCTATGCGCTCGGCGAGTGGCGGTGGGGTGCCGGTCAGGGCGCACGCTACCTTGTCGTTTTGACGCTTGGCACAGGCGTCGGCGGAGGCATCATAATCGACAGTAAGCTGCTTGTGGGAGCCAATTTCGCAGCTTCTGAGGTCGGACACATAACCATCTCGGCTGATGGCCCATACTGCAAATGCGGCAATCGGGGCTGCGTGGAGGCCTTCCTCGGCAGGGATTACCTGGTGACATTTGCCAGAAGGCAGATTCAGAAATGGCACGGCCACACGGAGCTCTCGGAAGACGCTGAGATCACCCCAAAACTGCTATACGAACTTGCACTCAAAAACGACGATCTCGCACTTTTCGTCTGGCGCGAATACGGCCGTATGCTCGGCATAGCCATCGTCAATTATGTGCACATAATCGACCCAGAAATAGTAGTCATAGGTGGCGGAATTGCAAATGCATGGGATTTCTTCATAGACTCAACCCTTGAGGAAGTCAGAAGCCGTTTGATGAGCTTCCCATCGAGGAAACTTAAGATTAAAAAGGGAATACTCGGAAACGAAGCCGGCATATACGGAGCAGCCTATCTCGCTATGTCGGAAGGGAATGTATAATCCTTATAGGAGGTAAACTTATGTCGGTAGTCACAAAGATTACAGTGGTTGTTTTGGCAATAATTCTCGCTATCTTTTTATTTCTGTTTCTGACAGTTCACAAACCAACTGAGGAACTCCTCAATGAATACATAAATGAGGGTAATTACTCCGCAGCCATCGAACTTATTGAAAAGGATCTTAGCCCCAACGATCCGCTCTACCACATATTAAAAGCCCGCATCTACACAGCCAAAGGTGATTACTACCAATCTCTTACTGAGTTGCAATCCGTTGTTTATAGCTCGCTTGACGACAAAGAAAAGGCCAAATTGCTGGCCGGACTCGTGGAGCTCGCCCAGAAAACAGCCCGTGAACACAAGGATCAGATAGCGAGGAAGGCATACGAATACATCCTCCAGCTTGAACCTGACTACGAATTGGGGGAAGGATTTAAGTTTCTGGCGGAATTCTACTTCAAAAGCGGAGACTTCGGCCATTCTATCCCGTATTTTGAAAGATACATCAACTCAAGCAGCCTGATCGATAGCGTGATAGACCATTACATCAAAGCACTTTACGAGATAGGAGATTACAGGCGAATTGTCAGATACAAAGACACGATAATTGAAAAAGGGAATAGGGACAGCTACACTTACCTTCTGCTTTCGCTCTACAAACTTGCCAGATTCGCCTATGAATCAGGTAATTATACCGATGCGATAGGCTATCTGACGCAGTTCTTCGACCTGACGCAGAAGATTGGGCGCCCGAGATACATCTGGGAGGACGCCGAATTGCTGCTCGCTGATAGCTACAAACAGCTTGGCAAATATGACATGGCCAAAAAGCACTACGAAAATGTGGCCGTCTTCGGCGAAATTGCTAATAACAAAAAGAAGGCTTTAGAAAGGCTAAACGAGCTACCTCAGTGACTTAGCTCCTTCAGCTTTTCAAGCACCGCCTCCACATGGCCCTTGACCCTGACATTGGGCCAGATGTGCCGAATAATACCGTCTGGATCGATCAGAAATGTGCTTCTCTGCGTGCCGTAATACTCTCTACCATAGCGTTTTTTGAGTTTCCATGCCCCATACTGCTCGATTACTTTGTGCTCAGGATCGCTGAGAAGAGTGACCTTGAGGCCGTGCTTCTCCGCGAAGTTCTTATGGCTTTTGACGGAGTCTTTGCTGACACCGAACACAACGGCATTCAGGGAAGCGAATTCATCGAGGTGTTCGGTGAAATCGATAGCCTCCTTCGTGCAGCCGCTGGTGTTGTCCTTCGGGTAGAAATACAGAACCACCCACTTGCCCCTGAAATCCTTGAGGCATATCTCGTTACCGTCCTTATCCGGGAGACAGAAATCAGGTGCTTTGTCCCCTATCTTCAATTCCATTATCAACCTCCTGTTTAAGCCTCAAAAATTATAATGTCTGGATAACGCACCCCGTTTTCGGATTATAATCGTAGCATTATGAACGCATATCTTCTGCTCTCGTTGATTTCAACGATAAGCATCTCGATAAACATGGACACCATTGCCCCGAACATCCGGATAGATGCAAAAGGAGGGGCACAGATCCTGTTGAGAAACGGGGTTCTTGCATCCGAACCCGGCTATCCATCGCTCCCATCCATTCCGATCTTTGTGGCTATGCACAACGGCGAAAAGGCTTCCGAAATCACGGTCAAACGAGCTGAATACAGGAAATTGAGCGGCAAATACTTCATAAAACCGCAACAACCGCCTGCCATCCTCCCGTTTCCGGGCTACAACCCAAAAATCACCACTGTGAAGCCTGACCGAGCGGTTTACTCGTCAAACTTATGGTATCCTCAAAATCCGATCGAGATGGACAGGACCGGAAATTTCGGAGGCGTGCCCATCGTCGGCCTGATGCTTTATCCATTCAGATACAACCCACACGACAGCACTGTGGAAGTGCTGAGCTCGCTTGAGGTAGAGGTCAAGACCGTCCAGGACAAACGCTTAGTTTCTCCGCCTCGAACTGAATACTCGGCCCGTTTGTGGCAGAAAATTCTGGAAAAATTTGTGCAGAACCCGCAGGATGTCATGGTCGAGCCCTCGAAAACTGATTCCTCGTTCGACTACCTGATCGTCACAACGGCCGGCCTGCAAAACCCATTTGAAAACTTCGCAAACTGGCTGAACGAGAGGGGGATCAAAGCAAAAGTCGCGCTTCTTGACACGCTCATCGCCAATTTTTCGGGCAGAGACGACGCCGAAAGGCTCAGGAACGCTGTCAGGTATGTATATCAACATTACGGCATAAGTTACCTGCTTCTGGGCGGCGACACCGATGTGATACCTGATCGAGTCGCTTATGCAATGACATCAGGTGCGGGCTACATGAGCGATGAGGACAGCCTTCGTGCCGATCTCTATTACGCGGACCTTGACGGTTCATGGGATGCAAACGGTAACAATATCTTCGGCGAGGTGGCAGATTCCGTTGACCTGTATCCGGATGTCTTCGTCGGACGAGCACCAGTAAGCAATGCATATCAAGCACTTACATTCGTCAACAAGGTGATCCGCTACTCCGAGCCAATCACTACGGATTACCAGAACCACGAGCTGTTTTTCGCCGAGATACTGTGGCATTCACCTTACACCGATGCGGGCGAGGGCAAAGACCTGATCGATTCGCTCTATATGCCGGACTCGGTGACCATCACAAGACTTTATGAATCGCTTGGCAACGAATCGCCCTCAAGCGTAATGAACGCAATAAATCAGGGCGCCAACCTTCAGAACCACGACGGACACGGATTTTACTATGTCATGGGAGCGGGCAGCGGCTACCTCTACGGCAGCGACATGGATGCACTTACAAACGCAAACAGGCCCGGTATCCTGTATTCGATCGGATGCTGGGTTGGAGCATTCGACTACGACGCAATATCCGAGCACTACATAAAAAATCCACATGGTGGCGGAGCCGCATTCATCGGAAACTCAAGGTATGGCTGGGGTTCGCCCGGCAATCCGGGTTATGGCTATTCCGACAAACTGGATACCGAATTTTACGGCTGGGTCTTCCAGCGCGGCGTAACTCAGATCGGTGTGGCAATGGCTCTCGACAAGGCGATGTTCATCCCATACTCTCGTCAGGCCAATGTCTTCAGATGGCATCAATATCAGGTCAACCTGCTCGGCGACCCCGAAATGGCGATATGGAAGGGCAGCCCGTCAGAGCTGGCCGTCAGGTCAGAGAGCGAGGTCTCGGATGGAGGCGTCCTGCACATAACCACCGAGCCACCCATCAACGGGATGGGGGCAATATCCGCCGACGGCGAACTCATCACATCTTTCCCCATCGTGAACGGCGTCGGAGAGGCACATCTGCCGAACGGGTTGAACACGGATTCCGTGAAACTCAAGGTCGTGGCAGATGGTTACCTGCCCCATGAGAGATACATCCGCGTCCTGCACAACGGCCCATACCTCTCGATAACCTCGTTCTCGGTTCTGGACACGGGCTCGACATTTCCGGATTCGATCCCAACGCCTCTGGACAGAGGCACGATCTCGTTCCACATCAGGAACATCGGCACAGAGCCATCTCCCGAAACAGTATTTGCTGTGGCCTCTCTCAACGATTCGGTAAACCTGTCAGGCACGACGACTCTGCCCGCAATCCAGCCCGGCGACTCGGTATCCATCCAATTCCCGTTCTCTATCGGCAGAATTCCGTTTGAGAGGGTCCGCATTGCCGCCATTTTCGGAGATGACACGACGATCATCGGCTTCAATGTCAAATCGCCACTCCTCAAAGTGATCGATTTCGTCCCGGATTCATTCATCGTGGTCGGCGACAACCATGTAAGCGTGGAACTGGCTAATACGGGCAACGCCACAGCGCATCACGGCGTTATCGTGCTGCATCCAGTTGAGCCATGCATGGTTATTCGGCCCGACACGCTTGAGCTTGACGAGCGCCAAAGCGGCGACACGGCATGGTTTGACATCGACATCACAGTTCCACAGGCCGCAAACGGCGAGAGCTTCCCGATCGAGGCACTGATGGATGTCGATGGCATGGCTCAGAGTGACACCGTCATCGTCATGGTGGGAGTTCGACCTTACGAAAGCAGTTTTGAGGATGAAAACGGCCTGAGCGGATGGGAGCCACACGGAGAGTGGCATCTCACATCTTACAGGACACACAGCGGGGATTCTGCGTGGTATTGCGGCCTGGAGCAACAGCACAGGTATTACAACAACGCAGACTATTACCTCGTCTCGCCTCCATTCATCGCTGGAGAGGCACCATCGCTGTCGTTCTACATGTTTTTCAGGGTCACAACCTACGGCTCGGACGGCATTTATGTGTATGTCGAGGGGGGTGGCCAGAGACAGCTCCTCGACTACATAGGCTCAGGTGGTGCGCTTGATTCGCTCCTTGGATTCTGGACGGATTGGGCCGTTTACTCCTACTCGCTGGAAAATTACCTGTCAGCAGGCGACACATTCAGGGTAAGTTTCAGGTTCAAGAGCGACGATGAAGACACAGATGAGGGATTTTACATCGATGACTTCTCGATGACGGATGTGGTGCCTCTGGTCAACAACTCCGTGTCAGAGGACACGGCCACAAACGGAAACAAAATCCGCGTATCGATGTTTTCGGGCGGGTTTAACCTGTCTGTCAAAGGTGAGCCTCACTCGACCGCCAGGCTTGCCATCTACGATGCTGCCGGGCGCGTGGTGAAAGCTATGGAACTGCATTTCAACGGTATCGGTGAGGCCACCGCACATGTCGAGCATCTCCCATCGGGCGTCTATGTGGTGAAAACCGGCAACGAGATGGTAAAAGCTGTAGTTACGAAATAACACCGTGCGGCAGGGCGAAGCCCTGCCGCACGACATGTTGTCCTGTTGCTCCTAAATGATGGCATTGAGAACCATGCTCACAATCGAAAGGATCAGCGCACCAAGAACAGCCGTCCAGAAAGTTCTTATCTCAAAACCACTGACTATGGCCGCCGTCAGATACAGCACTATGCCGTTGATGACCAGTGTGAACAGGCCAAGCGTCAGGATGTTGATCGGCAGCGTCAGCACAATAAGTATCGGTTTGATAATCCCGTTCAGGATTCCAAGGACAAGGGCAGCAAGCAGTATCGACCAAAAACCCGAAAATGCTATGCCCGGCAATATGTAAGCGGTTATTGCCAGAGCTGCAGCATTGAGCAATATCTTCGTTATTATCCTCATGGTTCCTCTCCTCTTTTAATCCTCAGAAATTGTGTGTCAATAATATCCGATATGCCATGAGCAAATCAACATGGAGGAGTGGGCTTTAAAATTTAAACATCTCAACCAAGTAAGGAGGAAAAAATGATTACTCTTCTCCTGATTTCCATTGCGGTATCTCAGCTGGAACAGGTTATTCCCAAAGACAGGTATGTGCTTGGCCCCGGCGACCAGATAGAGGTCTTTGTAAACAGCGACATCTCATACTCTTATCCTACGATAGTTGACCTCAACGGGCAGATAGATCTCTATACCTACCAGCCCGGCGGCAACCAATTGGGTTACACTGGCCTGTCTATGGCGTTTCAGGCTGGCTCAGGGCTGAAACTTTCTCAGCCGTCTAACCTTGCAAAATATGGCTACCTGTATGTCGCTGGAATGACGATCACTCAGGCGGAGCAGAAAATCAAATCAAAACTTCAAAAGGCGTTGAGCGGGAAAGTAAAATCAGTTGACATAAGGCTCATAAAGACGCGCACTTTCCTTGTCCCGGTTCTCGGAAATGTTTTAAATCCTGGCATCTACCCTGCCACTCCGCTTGAGCGCGTATCCATGTTGATCTACAAGGCTGGCGGCATAAAAGAGGGAGGCGACCCGTCAAAAATCTTAATGCATCACCCGGATTCATCCGTTGACACGGTGAACCTTTATCTTTTTGCCTTTGGCGGTCAGTTAGATGCCAATCCGTTTGTATCTGAGGGCATACAAATCTTTGTGCCCGAAATGAAAAGCTGGGTGTTCGTGGAGGGGGCGGTCAACGGCTCTCCGTTCCAGAAATCGATCGTTATCTCCCAAAGCCAATCCGAGTCATCGGAAGTCGAAAACGAGAAGTTCCCATCGATTTCGCTCCACTCATCGGTCACAGGGAGAAGCATCGGCCACAGGGTTCCATTTCACAACGGCTTGTCTGTCAACGACGCTATTAACTTCTGCGGTGGAGCCCTCCAGATAGCTGACCTATCCGACATCAGGCTTATCAGGGACCAAAAGATGCTGCATGTTGGGCTGGACACCGATCTCCAACCGTTTGACACGGTTGTCGTTCCGTATCTTCCTCAAAAAGTCTATGTTAGCGGCGAGGTCATCCAGCCGGGCGCGTTCGGCTTCAGACCTGGCCTCAAAGTGGCGGACTACATCGGCATGGCAGGCGGGCTGACCACACGCGCCAAAAAATCGATTTTCGTTTACCGCAGGGACGGAAAGCGGGTCAAGGTGGATTGGGATTACGAAGTTGAGGCAGGTGACCGCATCTTCGTGCCCGAAAAATCGCTTAAATGGTGGCAGGATTACCTGCAAATTCTCGCTGTCATCTCATCCGTCGCCGTGACATGGTTGACATTGAACAGATAGTCAGATACCCGTCGATCATCAGGTATGGGCACTCGACATCCGACTTTGAGCTGTTCCTGAACGACCTTCTGGCCGCCGTTAGAACACATCACGCCACCGTAGTCGCAGGCCCACACACGATAGAGGTTTTCGGCAGGAAGGTCGTATCCCATATCAAATCGTTCGGGGTTAAGGTCAGGCAAGCCATCGCGAGTTCGAGTGATGAGCAATCCGTCAAGGAAATCTCTGATGTGGCGGGTGATTCCAACCTTGTGATCTCTGTCGGCGGTGGAAAAGTCATAGATGTGGGCAAGATGGCCGCTCACGGGATTGGCGTGCCGTTTGTATCGATCCCGACCGTTCTGTCCAACGACGGGATTGCGTCGCCTGTGGCCGTGATAAACGGGGTGAGCAAGTTCACCACGCCGCCGATCGCCGTTTACCTCCCGCTGGACATCATAAGGATGGCACCAATTCGACATATCAGGGCAGGGATAGGCGACCTCGTATCGAACATATCCGCGACAACGGACTGGGAACTCGCGCACGCCGAGATCGGCGAACCGATAGTTGACATCGCTGTGCTTCTGGCGCGCGGCGGCGCCTTCTCGATACTGGGTGAACCTGTGGATGTAACTGACATCGAATACCTTAAACGCATAGCCATCGGTTTAATTCAAAGTGGATTGGCGATGGAGCTGGCGGGCTCGTCCAGGCCGGCGAGTGGCGCCGAACACAAGATCAGCCACGCCATCGACGCACTGTATCGTGATAAAGTCACGACACTTCACGGCGAACAGACTGCGCTCGGCACGATAGTGGCTCAGTTCCTGAGGGATGCGGATGTCTCCCACCTGCTGGACTTCTTCAGGAAGGTGGATTTGCCGACAGACTGGAATAAGATAGGGCTGGACGACAGCGAGATGGCCGATGTTCTGGTTCACGCAGCCACAAAAATCCGACCGGAACGGTTCACCGTGCTCGAAAAGGTCGGAATGACGCGCCAGAAGGCGCTCAGGGTCCTGGGAGAGCTCAAAAATCTGCTTATGAGCCGATGATGCGTTGCTCAAGCTCCTCGACTGATGTCACAACATCGACGAGTTCCATATCGGACAGTCTTCTCAGGTTTTCGAGGTCTATTTTGCGCGCCCTCAACACGATCTTCCTGCCGCTGACCGTCACAAACTCCTGAACAGGCGCATGATCAGTGGGCAGCACTATCGATCTTATGCCGATCTTGCCGGCCTGGGCAAACATGTTGGTGACAAGGGTATCGGCTATGCCACAGGCCATCTTTGCAACCGTGTTTGATGTGGCCGGCGCTACGACCAGCAAGCTGTATCGGCCGGAAAAAAGCCGCATTATGGGCGGCGAAGATGCATTTGTGTCCCTGAAAACGCGCTCGGCGGCCTCAAAAAGTTCAGACGCCATCCTGTATCTTGAAAGTAGCTCCTCACCTGCACGCGAAAGGAAAAGGTCAAACCTGAATCGGGCCGAGATCAGGAGGTTTACGACCTCCCGCAGATAGAACTCGCCGCCGGTTATCCCCCATGCTATCAGCGAATTACCTTCACTCCGAGTATCTTTTCCATGTGCTTCAATGCCCATTCATGCGCCTCTGGATCGAAACTTGCTACGCATTTCTCATGCACCTCGACGGGATAATCCCTGTTGCGCAGGTCGGCCACTGTGTAGAGCACGCAGATGTCGGTGCACACGCCGCATACGGTAACCTTATCGGGGGCAATTTCTTTCAGGATTTGATCGAGATTTGTATTGTAAAAAGCGCTGTATCTGGTTTTGTGGATATGGATGCCCTCGTAAGATGCCAGTTCAGGCACGATCTCGGCCTCCTCTGTGCCTGCCACGCAGTGGCGCGGCCACATCTTGAACTCCGGATCGTCAGGTTGATGCCAGTCCTGTGTGAAGATGAGTTTTGCGCCTTCCTTTAACTTTTGCTCTATCATGGATTTGACGGCAGGGATAACCTTCTCCCTGACAGCGTCTCCACAGTAAAGCGGATAACCGGGCTCAAGAAAACCCCTTTGCATGTCAACAACAATGAGGACTTCTTTCATGGCTCACCTCCTGTGAGGTTTTTACGAAGGTAATAATTTTAGGCCATTTCAGAGGTGAAGCGCTATTGGATATCGGATTCATCCACCTGATCTCTTGCTCAAAAGTGACTTTATGGAGCTGACTTCACGCTTCAGGCTCTCCACTTCCCTCATCAGTTCTCTGGTGAGCTCTAATTGCGAAGCTGAGCTCGAAAGGAAACTGTTAATCAGAGAGTTCAAACTCACGCCTTCCTCAGCTGCCAGTTCCGCAAGTTTCCTGTGCAACGACGGTGAAATTCTCACGACAAACCTGCCGCTGTATTTCCTCTCCGACAGCGGCTCAGGAAGTTTTTTGCCTCTCTCTATCGCTGTCTCTATGTAAAGCCGCTTGGCCTCCTCGAGCATTTCAAATGTCTCTTCGATCGTATCCCCATAGGTCACGCAGCCCGGCAGCTCTTTGATCCACGCAACATAACCGCCATCTGGGTCAGGTTCGATCTCAACCCTGTAAGGTTTACGCATATAATGCTCAACTTTCTCTTGAAATTTTGTGTCTTTCATGCCACACCTCCAGATCAAGCAGTTTTGCAAGCCTTTTCAAGTAAAATCTCTTAACCCTCCTGCCCTTAACCGTCGGGATTGTGATCTGCTCATCCCTGTAATCGACATCAGGCAAAGGATTTACCAAAGCAAACATATTATGACTCCCTTTTTGGTTAACGAGTTCAAATCCAAAATAGTTCAGGATACCAACGATATCCTTATAGCTGAAATCAGGCGGAAAACTTAACAATTTTTCGATTTTCTTAAGCAAAGTCGATTCATTCATTATAGTATCGTATATGGTATCGCAAAACGGGGGTGTAATCAACTCTGCATATAGAGAAAAGAAGGGAAATGGGATTGGCCAACGATCAAAATTCGGACTTTTTGGCGGATTGCCAGATCTCCTCCATCTCGTCGAGGGTCATGTTATCAAGGTCAACGCCTTTCTGGCGGGCTGCCTCTTCGATCTTCTGAAATCTCAAAATGAACTTCCTGACGGTTCTCCTTAGGGCATCCTCGGCGTCGATGCCGAGATGACGGGCAAGGTTGACGAGGGCGAAAAGGAGATCCCCGAACTCCTCCTCCAGCTTTTTCTTATCATCAGAAGCATCTAAAAATTCGTCGATCTCCTCCCTGATCTTGTCGATGATGCCGTGTGGGTCGGGCCAATCAAAACCAACGCGGCGCGCCCGTTCCCCGACAGTCTGAGCGAGCAAGAGGGCAGGCACCCCGAAACTTATGCCGTCGAAGATGCTTTTGCGCTCCTTTTTCTTTATCTTCTCCCAGTTTTCCAGTATCTCGTCGTGTGAGTTAACCTTCACATTGCCAAAAACATGAGGGTGTCTGGATATCATCTTGTCGATGATGCCAGATGTCACATCTTCGAGGGTAAAACGGCCTTCCTCCTCGGCAATTCGGATGTGCATAAGGACGAGAAACAGGAGGTCGCCCAACTCCTCCATCATCGCCCGGTTGTCATCGCTGTCGATCGCATCGATAAGCTCATAGCCTTCCTCGATGATGTTGTATTTCAGGCTCTTGTTGGTCTGTTTTCTGTCCCATGGGCATCCGTCAGGAGCTCTCAGCCTCTTAACCAGCTCATATACACCGACAAGTCCCTTGAAATCAGGGGATTTTCTGCTCATAGGCCCATTTCCTTGAGTTTTTTGACCAATTTCTGCGCCTCCTTCGGCAATTTGCGGGGTATCCTGACATCGACTTTCACATATACATCTCCGCCTAAAATGCCCCTTCCGGGCACCCTGAAGGTCGTCCCCGGCTGAGTGCCTTCCGGAATCTTGACCGTGAAGGTTCCACCGCGAAGGTCCTTGAGCTCCACTTTCCCACCAAGAATCGCTGTCGTGAGAGGTATCTCGACGCGAGTGTATAGGTCGTTGCCCTTCCGTTCGTAAACCGGGTGTTTTTTCTCAACGATTTTGATGTATAGGTCGCCACGCGGGCCACCGAGCTGTCCCACATGGCCAGCCCCCTGTATCTGCAATGTGTGACCATGTTTCACGCCTGCCGGAACCTCGATGCTCAAAGTCACATCCTTCATCACCCTGCCCGTGCCATGACAGACAGGACACGGATTTTCGATGACATAACCCCGTCCGCCGCATGTCGGACAGACTTTCTGCGTCGCAAATGTCATAAACCCGTGTCGAGAAACATGTTGTATGTAACCGGTGCCATGACATGTCGGACATGTCTTCCAACCACCGTCCTTGCTGCCTTTGCCGCCACACTCATCGCAAATCTCGTATCTCCTGAGCCTTACCTCTTTTCTCGTCCCGCGAGCTATCTCCTCAAGTGTAAGCTCAAGCGTAACAGTTATATCCTCTCCTCTTTGAGAGGCGGATGTCCTTCTGGAGCCTGTGCGATAACCCGTTCTCTGCCTTCCAGTGGTCGTTCCCCATGCATTTCCGAATATGTCCCTCAAAAAATCGCCAAAGAAACCAAGATTGTCGAATATGTCAAATATGTCCTCCACACGGGAGAAATCACTCCATGAAAATCCTGTCGTGTCGTAAGGGGATTGGCCATACATGTCATACTGTCTGCGCTTCTCTGGATCAGAAAGCACTTCATAGGCCTCGGAGATCTCTTTAAATTTCTCCTCTGCCCATTTGCGTTTCTCAGGCGGATGACGATCAGGATGGTATTCCATTGCAAGCTTTCTATACGCCTTCTTTATTTCTTCTTGAGTTGCATTACGGGGCACACCAAGGATTTTATAATAGTCTTTTCTTGCCATTCAGGTATCCCTCCAGAGTTTCAAGAAGTGAAAAAGGTATTACCGCAAAAGCCGCATGTCAAGTTAATTCCAGAGTTGTGGCATGGTGTAAGGCAATGGCATAACATCGAGTATGGTTAACTCCCTCCGTGACGGGGGAGCAAAATACCTTCAAATTTCGAGCCCATTTTTGCCGTTTTTTGGTTCATCCATATCTCATCGCTCTTTTTCAAGCTGGCGATCAGTTTTGCGAGCCAATACGGGATTGGCGATATCCCTTAGACCTCTGGATGGCACGCTGCGCAATACTTTTCCAGTGCATCCCTAAAAATTATTCGCTCAGGCCCATGAACGATAAGCCTTTTGCAATCAGCGCCTTCTTCCACATAAGAACGGGCAACCATATCCGCAAAATCATCGGCGGCAATGAAGTGGTAAGGCTCAAGCTGCCTTCCAAACATGTATGCGCAATTTCTTTTCACAAATCAGCTCAACGATTCCATGAAAATGGTGTAACAGATGCCGCTCTCTTTGATGATATGCTCGGCCTCTGGAAACTATGCGTTATCATCCGAAACAGAAGTGCCTGAAACATAACTAATCTTCTTGATACCGAGCGAGTTTGACACGGAGACAATGTTTTTGATGCCCATCAGCTCAACTGCGCCAGACAGACTTATGTGGACGCCAGAGCACCCATCTAA
>WGAI01000056.1 GCA_015489175.1 Caldifarciminota bacterium
AAAGCGCTTTCGGGCCAGTGAATTAACATGCTGTCGATTTCGGCCTTGTGCTCCATAAACCATTTATATTCTTCAGGCACATGCTTTTTGATGAATTGGACGCCATACCGCGGTGCGCCTGACAGGTAATAATAAAGGTAGGCCTTCACAGCATCGCCTTTAAGTCCTTCATCGTAAGGACTTGAGAATATTCTGGAGCTCTTGGACTCGGATGTGACACTATCCCTCCACGCCAGATATTTAGTTTTGAACTTCTTGAGCTCCTTCCTGTAAAGATACCTGAAGCGTCTGCTAACATCGTAAAATCTGCCGTTCCTATAATGGAGATAAGAGGTAAATTTAGGCATGCATCCCTCGCAAGTGGCATCGTAACACACAAAAAGGTCGTTGTTCATGAGTATCTCAGGAATTCCATCGCCGTCGATGTCTTTTATATCCCTAACCACAGGGGCATAGGAGATAAAGCCCTGTGTGGGAACAATTTTACCGTTCCTGAGCTCGAACACATCGAAACTCGCGCCAGCGCCAGTCGCACCTCCAGGGTAGTTGTAAACTACGAGCTCCTTTCTGCCCCTTCCGTCCAGATTCACAAGCTGGACGGGTGAGATATATATGAGCGTGTCGCCCTTCCGATCCGCAAGCGGAAAATAAATGACGGAATCTATCAAGCTGTCGCCTTTGTAGATGTAGAACTTCCTCAAAAGCTCACGCTTTGTCTTGAATCCCCATACGAACCTGTATTTGCCATATTTAACCGTGTCGATCCTGTCGATGACAACAAGTTTGGGTTCCGACGGGGCGCTCTCCTCCTCCGAGGCCTCTGAACCGACGGAATTTGAATCGACGGAGGCGGCGGTATCGACCTGAGAGACCGTATCTTTCACGCTTTCAGCCGGCTGCTCCTCCCTGCCTTTCTTCTTGCAGCCAGAGTACGCCACAGAGATCACGATCGCCCACAGCACCAAAGCTTTAAGCCATTTCATAATACCCTCCTTGTTGATATGGCCAAGATTTTAGCTCAACGGTGGGCAGATTTCATGCCCTATCCATCGCAGAAATTCATCTTTAAACTTTACCCATTCAGGAAATCAGGAGGAAAGAGATGAGCGTGGTTATCAGCATAATTCTGCTTGCGGCGGCGGAAACCGCTGTCATAGAGACCACGGTGGTGCTGCCACCATCGACCGAGGCGGTTCTAAACGGGGACGAACTCGTCACACCGCCCCAACTGCCCAACTTCATACCGTCGGACCTTGCCAACAGAATACCCGATGCATTTCTGTCCGACCTGAACGAAAACCTTTTCAGGCTTCTGTGGCAACAGGTTGAGGGCAAATCATTTGCGACAACGGTATGTGGCAGGGTCATTGTGTTTGACTCACTTGGTAGGAGAAAAATCTACCGCCCGCCGTTTAACAAATTTGTGGGCGAAGTGAACGAACCGTTTGAGGTGGAAGGAGAGCCACCATACCACTTTGCGGAATTCTGCGGAAAGAAACGCGTGTTTCTAATAGGCACAGGCGATGGCAAACTCATCATCGAAGGCAAATCCATTGCTCAAATCACGGGATTTCACGGGGCTGTCATACCGGCCTGTATCGGGAGTGGGTTCATTGCGTCGGACTCGCTCGGAATTTACCGAATTACGAAAAAATTGGGGAGATGGAGAAAGGAGACGATTGTCGAGACACACGGTAGCCTCTTTCAGGTCTTTTACAACCCCAGAACATTCGAGGCGTATGTCCTTGACAATGAAGGAATTGTGCACCCAATAGTTGCGGACAGGAAAGGGAAATTGAAGGTCATCTTCGACTCCGTGATCGTGAGGTTGCCGTCAGGTGCCGAATCGCCGCAGATGCTCGATGCAGACGGCGACGGCATCATCGACATCGCATACCTAATCGACGGCATGGGTTACTTTGCAAAAGGGTTGAAAACGGACGGCGGCGAGAGGTTCTACCTTCCTGATACATCTTATTTCGTCCTGTTCCCGAAGGAGTTCCCGTTTGCGCCCTCGATCGACTTCCTTCCGGACGGCAACGCCGTCATCGGACTAATGGACGGCACGATAATCAGGGTCTCCGAGATCGGCAGCGATAATCCCGTTATCGACACCATTGCGCATGTCCCGAAGCCTCAGGAGGAGAGCATCGGCGAAGGGAACCCGTATCCAGTCGTCAGGGTGACCAACTACGACAAGGACGGCGTGCCTGACCTAATGATCGGCACTAAGTGGGGACCGATTTTCGTGCTGTTTGGCCCTGACTATGAGAATTCGGCTGAAATCCTTTTCAAACACGATTTTACAGCGCCGACCGTGCTCGCAGGCAGGCTGTTGGTAGGCACATCCGAAGGGGTTATCTACGATGTCAAGACACGGAAACCGGCAGTCGAGTTCCCGAAGCTCGATTCAGGGTCGGTGTTCCCGTATGCAGTGGATTTCGGGCATGACGGCACCGATGAGCTGCTCGTCGGCACTCAATCCGGCAATGTGTGGCTCCTCAGGCCATCAAAATCAGGCTGGTATGTGGACTCCTCCGTGATGATCGATGTGGGCGAGATGGCAATTCCCGCAGCTTTCGATTTTGACGGAGACGGCGATCTCGACCTGTTCGTAACCAACGCAGATGGAGCGGTTTACTACTTTGAAAATCAGGGCGGAAAAGGCGAGCCGAAATTCATTGAAAAATGGTCGTGGCACTTCAACGACGGCAGCTACAAATCGTTTGGAGCGTATTACAATCGGAACTACTTGCCCGACAAAGGATTTGAGTTCTATGTCCTTCAGGATACCGCTGCACTCAATACATACATCAGGCTATTAAGGAACACACCAAATGAGCTTATTGACGAGGTGGCATTTACAATAGCGCACACGCCGCACGAGGTTTTGAGGGCAATGGCGCGGCTCGGAGAGGCCGATCTCCTGGTTGAAAACGCGCGCGACATCTACAAAGCCGACAGGAAACTGGACTATGCGAAAATAATCGACCTGCCCGACGGTCGTTCGACCATCCTCTACTCGAACGGCGACACGCTGCCGCCTGACATCTACTACTGGTATGTCGTCCACCCGCGCATCCTGTTTGAAATCCCATCACGAGTGAATGTAAGTTACTGGAAGAAAAGGCCTTCAGGGTTTAGACCCCATGAGGGAAACGGGCCGTATAAACCCGACAAAGAAGAATTGGAGTGGCTCAGGCACAGCGAGGACATCTATCGAAACCCTCTAACAGGCCAATTCTGGAGGACGACATTCTTCACAGATTCCACTTACGGGAAGACGCTGATCGATATCGTGAAAGGCGCAAAGGGGCCGCTTGACGCAATCCGACGGGTGTATGCGTTTCAGTGCTGGGCGGATTCCGGCTTCATGAGGTTTGGCTATCGCACTCAGGACATCCAGCCGCTCGTAATTTACTACAAAGCTTACGGCTCATGTGGCGAGCAATCGATACTTTTCGCATCTCTGGCGCGCACAGCGCTGATTCCGACCTACATCGCAATCGACATGGGCGAAGATCACCAGTGGGACGAGGTCTATTTCAACGGCAGGTGGCACCATCTGGATGTCAACATGGGGGTCGATAAAGGCATAGACAATCCCTGCAAATCTGCCGAATGCATGGGGCACAAAACAGTTACCGCTGTCGTCGGATGGCGGCCTGACGATGTGCTGTTCCCGATAACGGTGCGTGGATACACTGACACCGCCGCAGTCGATGTGCTCGTTCGGGACGCAAAGGGCAACCCCGTCTCAGGTGGGCTCGTGATCGTCAAAAGCCACTGGAACCATCGCAATTCGAGGGCGATATGGGCATACACAGGGACCGATGGCATAGCAAAACTGGGCATAGGCTGGCAGCCGTTTGGATACACATTCGAGGTGATGACACCGTTCGGGGCGGCAGGCGCGCAAAATCTGTTCGTCGAAGAGGGCAAGTCCTACAACTTCGAGTTTTCTGTCCCGTCATACAACTGGAGAGGAGGCAAAGGCGACACGCCTGTCAGCGGCAACGCATTCGTGTTCGTCAGGAATCCGATAACCTCTGTCCCATACAGGATATCGAGCGAGACCCTCAGAAAGGTCGGCTACAACGGCACCAGGATTCAGAAAATCGAGATCGGCAAGATAAATCTCGTTCAGATAAAGACATCCGATGGCATGAAGGTCTTGAACCCTGACCCGTTCGCTTACGCGAAGGTCAAACTGGAGATCCCGTTCTCCGATTCTCTCGAGCCGCCAATGGCGTCCTTATGGCTGGAATCACCTGAATCCAGCATCAAGACCGGCGGAAAAATAACATTTGGAGGCGAAGTCACCGACAACCTCGGCGTCAAAACGGTGAAACTTGAGATTTTGAGAGGGGATTCAGTTGTGAAGACGATCGACCTCTCATTAGAAGTGGACTACGGCAAAGGCGACCATCTGCTGCACAAGGTGGGTGAGCTGAAATACGAGTTCTCGACCGGAGACGGTGGGCCGATGCTGCCTGGCACATACTTCGCAAAGCTGGTCGTTCAGGACATAGCCGGCAATCGAGGTGAGAGCGATCCCGTGATATTTAACCTGTTGCCAGCCCATAGCTTTGAAAACCAGATAGTGTGGCAGGACAACCCCGATGACTCCTTGCCATCGGGCAGCTGGATCATGAAATTCGAGGTCAAAGAGCCCTTGAGATTTATGGTTTTCGAGACATCGGCGCCCGACGCTCAGGGCCTTGATCTGGACATCTTCCTCTATCGGGACAAGAACGGCGACGGCAGGCCTCAGAAGAACGAACAGGTTGCAAGCTCTACATCGCCCACCAACAACGAACGGATCTACATCGACTTTCCGCAGCCCGGAACTTACTGGTTCTATGCTCAGGGCTGCACGGTCAAAAATCCGCCGCAGCCGTTCAACCTGAAGATGAACTTCGAGGTTGACGAAAACGGCGTAGTGAGAGAATGAACAGCGGGCGGCGTGGGCGGAACGCCCACGCCGCCCAGTCAATAAAACTCCTCTTTTAACTTCCACATC
>WGAI01000057.1 GCA_015489175.1 Caldifarciminota bacterium
AAACAGTATGGCATCGAGAAACCGCCAGAAACATGGGATGAGTTCAAAAAGATCGCTAAAAAGCTAACAATCGATCTGGATGGCGATGGCACGCCGGATATTTACGGACACGCTTTTGTCGTAAATGTCTGGACATTTGAGACACTGCTGTTTCAAAACGGCGGGCGTCTCTTTGACGAGAACGGGCAGCCTGCTTTCAACAGCCCTGAAGGAGTTGCCGCTCTCCAATACATGGTGGATCTTCTGCAGGACGGCTGTGCATATCTGACAACGGGATACAAGCATCAGGACGATTTTGCAGCAGGCCGGGTTGCGATGGTGCTCGGTTCGGTGGTCTCCTACTCTTTCATGAAGAGAAAAATAACATTCAATCTCGGCATCGCACCTGTGCCTCACGGAAAAAAGAAGGTCTATGTGATTTCGGGCACCAATGTTGCCCTTTACAGCGGCAAGTCCGTGCCTGAGGCTAAACGGCTCAGGGCAGCTGAATTCGTAAACTACTTTTACAGGCCTGATGTGCAGGCTTACTGGTCGGTCAACACCGGCTACATGCCGGTTGTGAAGCAGGCACTCAACGACCCACAAATGCAGGATTTCTTCGAGGAAGTTCCCGGTATGAAAGAGGTCTATGATCAGATAAACTATGCCATTTTTGAACCAAGGGATCCTGTGTGGTTCACAGGGAGGAGGATCCTCTCGGAGGATGGGCTTGAGCCTGCTTTGAGAGGCGTCATGCCTCCAGCCGAAGCGCTTGATCGGGCAGCTCGGCTCATCTCACATGAAGTCAAGATCAGAAGTCACAAAGTCGCTCGCAGAGGAAAAAGGAGGGAATAGGATGCAACTTTTCTTGATGGAGGAATCGACCAGCGTCTCTAAAACCGAATACGATCTCATCATAATCGGAGGTGGACCAGCTGGACTTACGGCAGCCATGTATGGTGCGAGATACAAATTGGACACAGCTGTGCTTGAGAAGGAAACGCCCGGCGGTCAGGTCACGCTCACCGATTTCGTGGAGAACTATCCCGGCTTCCCTCAGGGAATTGAAGCATCCCAGCTTGCCAAATTATTCGAGGAGCATGCTAAAGTTGCGGGGGCCGAGATCATATCGAGACAGGTCAGCAAACTGGTCAAACATGGTGAAAAGGACTTCGAGATTTTCACATATCACGGCGACAGCTTCCGCGCCAAAAGCGTAATAATAGCGACAGGTTGTAATCCGCGTCGGTTAGGTGTCCCGGGAGAAAAAGAGCTCACGGGGCGCGGTGTCTCCTACTGTGCTGTGTGCGATGGCCCGTTTTTCAAAGATAAACCGATGGCTGTCGTCGGTGGCGGAGAATCTGCGTTGACCGAGGCGCTCTACCTCGCAAAGCTGACCGACAAGCTCTACCTGATACATCGTCGCGACCAGTTCAGGGGCGCCCGCGTGCTTGGCGACCGCGTCAGGAACCATCCGAACATCGAATTGGTGCTCAATTCCGTTGTCACCGAGATACATGGAGAAGACAAAGTCGAAGGCGTTACCGTGAAAAACAAGCTCACAGGTGAGACAGGCAGACTGGATGTGGATGCCGTTTTCATATACATCGGGCTAATTCCGAACATCGAGCCGTTCAAGGAGCTTGTTGAGACGGATGATGCTGGATTTATCAAAACCGATGAGCGGATGAGGACTTCGACAGATGGCCTTTTTGCTGCCGGAGATGTGAGATCCAAAAATCTGAGGCAGATCGTTACCGCCGTCGCCGATGGTGCATTAGCTGCAACTTCGGCCGACGAATACATAAACTCATGAAAGAGGACATCATCAAATCCATAGAGAAATTCAAAGGGTATCGGGTAGGCGTCGTCGGGGATCTCATACTCGATGAGTATATTTTCGGGACGGCCGAGCGGATTTCGCCCGAAGCTCCTGTCCCTGTTGTGCTACAAAAAAACAGGGAAATCCGCCCTGGCGGCGCCGCCAATGTAGCCTTCAACCTCGCTGAATTAGGAGCTCGCGTCACCCTTTTCGGCGTCGTGGGATATGACCCTTATGCGGATGAGCTCAAGACCCTGCTCGAACACAGGGGATTGGACACGAGTGGGATAGTTCGAGACGCATCGCGTCCGACAACGGTCAAGACGCGCATCATCGCACATCGTCAGCAGATCGTCCGACTTGACAGGGAAAAAACGGAGCCTGTCGATAACCGGACGAGAGATGCGCTTCTCGACAGCCTCAAATCCGCATCCGAGGGCATCGACGCGATAATCTTCGAGGATTACAACAAGGGCACGCTCTCGAAAGATGTGATACTTGAGGGAATAAACATATTTGAAGGCAAGTTTCGCGCCGTTGACCCCAAATTTCACAACTTCTGGGAATACAAAGGCGTGGAGCTATTCAAACCCAACAGAAAAGAGCTGCTCAACGCCATGCCGAATTCGCCCGACATTTCGTTCGTTCAATCAATCCGTGAGGCGCACAGACGGCTTGGTGCAAGGTATCTGCTCGTCACGGTGGGCGAGGACGGCATGTATATCGTTGAAAACGAGCGGATTGTCCATGTTCCAGCCCACAAAAGGGATGTCTATGATGTCACCGGCGCCGGTGACACCGTTATAGCCGTTGTCGTGCTTGCGATGCTTGCGGGATTGCCCATCGAAGATGCGGCTCTCATGGCGTCTATAGCGGCCGGCATTGAGGTCTCAAAATTAGGCACTGCGACCGTGTCACCATCGGAACTTATCGAAAACATCGAAGAGAATTGGGACCATCTTAAATCGCAAATAAAATCGGTTTGATGGCACAATGAAAGAATCACAGGAATACATCGCGCTGGAAACGCCTCTGAGCAACAGCGATGTCGAGAGGCTGAAATCGGGGGACAAAGTCCTTTTAAACGGCATCGTCTATACCGCCCGCGATGCTGCTCATAAAAAACTTGTTGAAACGTTACGGGAGGGAAAACCTTTGCCGTTCAACCTTAAAGGAGCCGTCATATACTACTGCGGCCCATCTCCTGCCCCACCGGGAAGGGTCATCGGGGCGGCTGGCCCAACAACCGCTTACCGTATGGATCCCTACACGCCTGAGCTTTTGAAAAACGGGCTCAAGGGCATGATCGGCAAGGGGCCGCGCTCGGACTATGTGCGCCGCGCTATGGTGGAACACAAAGCGGTTTATTTCGCAGCGACCGGTGGAGCCGGCGCACTCCTGTCTCAGAGGATAAAAGCAGCAAAAGTTATAGCCTACCCCGAACTTGGCCCCGAAGCGATAAGGGAACTGATCGTCGAAAATTTCCCGCTGATAGTGGTTAACGACATATACGGCAGAGATCTTTATGAGGATGGACAGCGAAAATACAGACGCCTTCCCTGAAAAATTGTACCTTTGGAACCCTCTTGAGTCTAAATTTACGAAATCGGAGGGAAACATGGGAACGGCGATCACATACACAACTGAAAAAGGGGAAATCAAGGTGGCTGATACAAAAAGTGAGGTTGTGAGTGTCAACGAAATTGATGGGGTTTTTGAGAAATTTGTTGAGGAATACGGGGATCGCATCTTCAATCTGCTGTATTGGAAGGTCGGAGATTACGAGGATGCGAAGGACCTGACATCCGAGGTTTTGTTGAAGGTTTACACCAACCTGCCGAAGTTCAGAGGCGAGTCCAGCCTTTACACATGGGCTTATCGGATAGCGTTGAACCATGCCAATCGCTTCCTGCTGAAGCGTAAGATCTCCAGATTTATCTCACTTGACGATCTCAAGGTGGATCCTGCGGAAGACAGCAATGAGTATGAAGATGTTGAGCGGACGGAATTACAGAAGATGGTGCGAGACGCCATCCAGCAGCTTCCATCCAAATATAGGGACATTGTCATTCTCAAATACCTCGACGGGCATGGCTATGAGGAGATCTCGGAGATATTGAAGATCCCCGTCGGCACAGTCAAATCGCGCCTCAACAGGGCGCGTGAAAAGCTTGCCCGTAAGCTCAAGGGGGTGCTTGAGATATGAAATGCGATGAATTCAGGGAGAAATTGGACGCTTTTGTCAATGGCAATCTCTCTGAGGACGATAAGAAGCTGATGGTCGAGCACATGAATGAGTGCGAGGAGTGTCGTTTGCTTTACAAAACCGAGCTGTTCCTGAGAAAAAAGCTCATGGAAATCACCCCCAATCCGCCATCCCATTCCGAACTAATCGCAAAAGTCAAAGCAAGAAGGGAGAAGAGACTCAGGGCTCAACAGATGGCCTTCAGGGTAGGCATGGCCTTCGCAACGCTTCTTGTGATCGCGGTGATAAGCGTAAGAACCGTGTTTAACACCCGCCAGGCGGTCTCAGCGGAGTTACCGCCTGCGATCGTTGCACCTGAGGACGGCGATGTGGTGCTTCCGGATGAGGCCAACATCGTGCTCTTCGTCCCCGATCCACGCTATCAGGTTGATCTCAAGATAGATGGCGAAAAGATGGATATTCGGAACATGGCTCAGACCACTGGAAATGTGGTTGTTACATACCCGCCTGACATCGAGCCCGGTTACCACTATGCCGAAATCGAGTTCTACGATCCACACAACGACCAGAAAATTGTCCAATCTGCCGTATTTTATGTTGTTGGTGATCAATGATTAACACGATTTTATTCCTTATAGCATCGCTCAGCGTGGTGATAACCCCATCCACGATCATTGTAGATCCGGGAGAAGATGTTGAAGTGCAGGTTAGGCTTGTCGATGATCGCGGACGCCCGTTGAGCGGATACGATTACGACCTGTCGGTCATCCCGTTTAACATTGCGAGGGTTAAGGATAACAGGGTTATCGGATTGCAGCCCGGAGTGGGTGTCCTTGTGGCAACTGTGAGATACAAAGGGAATGTTTACACGGAATACGGCGTTGTCTCTGTCGGCCGTCTGAGACGGTTGCGGGTCGTCGTCGAGCCGCGCCGTGCCGATGTGGCTCCAGGCGACACCGTCAGGTTTCACGCTTTCGTCAGGTTACCGCGCAGGAGGATGCTGGTCAAACCTGATGCCGTTGATTGGGTGGTCATCCCTTCATCCATCGGCTATGTGAGTCAGGATGGCCTATTCACGGCTGGCAATCAGAAGGGGCTCGGAAGGGTCGTGGCAGTGGCGGAATTGAATGGCGTCAAGGGCATCGGATCGGCAGGCATTCTGGTTGGTGAGCTCAAGGATAACATCTACCGCGTCCATCTGACCCCTCGTTTCGCCAAAATTGAGAGCAGAGACACTTTGACCTTCGATTACAGGGTGGAAAACCCGAATGGGAAGCGGCTCAAAGTCAAATGGTTTGTGGATCCGCCGTTCGTCGGACATTTCGAGGGCAACAGGTTCATCCCCGATGTGGAGCGTGGCAGAGGAGCCGTTTTGCTATGGGTCGAGGACGCAGAAGGCAAGTTCGGCATATCTCGAGGCGTTGTCATCATTGGCCGTCCAAGAATGGGGCCTCCGCGGATGATGCGCCACCGCCCTTAATTCGGGATTTGATTTTTATCCCATTGATGCAGATATGCTTATAAGGGCAAGAATTACAGTATCTTGCATTGGATCTGTCGGCCACGATCGGCACATCCATGTCGAACATCTCCGAGATTATGTATTTCATCGCAGGGATGAGGTATTTTTCCATGTAGTGTCTCCGTTCTTCGCCTTCAATCTTCCCGAAAAGCGGGTTGAATTCGGCCTTTTGGACAGAGTAAAGCCCTGCATCCATTACATCCCAATCAAGAGCCTCATTTCCAACTCGGCAAACCCTGGCCACCCTTTCGCTGCTGATCCCTTCTCGATTTCCCTGCTTGAAGAGGTATAGGTATAGCGGGAGCTGAACCGATCTCATGTGACGCTTGATTTTCTCGCGGCTTAAATCCTTCTCAGATATGTTTGATAGTTTTTTGATCGATGGTTTCTCTATGTTGCCCGTTTTGTAGTCGATAATCCGAATTGTCTGGTGCTGAGTATCGCAATCGATCCTGTCCATAATGCCCTTTAATGTGACGGTCAGCCTCTCCCTGATCTCCATTTTCCCCTCGTAAGTTTTTTCTGTGCCCATCAACCTGAACACGCCTGACGGGGTGACCTTTAAACGCTCAGCCTCTAACAGATTTTTCAACCGCATCCTGACAAGCTCTTTCAAAATGATCGTTTCGCCCCGTTGCTCTGGAATCTTTTTGCTGAAATGGAGTTCGATGAGTTCATCAAGTCTCGGTTCTATCTCCGGCCTGTCCCAATCGATTATGTCCTCCGACATGAACATCTTGGAGTAAAAGTCGGCGAGTATGTTGTGAATCAACTGCCCGATGTCAGGGGCTTCTATATTCGGAGCAACTTTTCCCATCTCCCTAAGCCCGAGGATGTATTTGAAATAAAATCGCAATGGACATCTCATGTAGGTGTCTATAGATGTGGGAGATAACGAGCGAGACACAAGCGCATTGAGGTATTCATCGTCTTTGTCCAATTCGGGGACATCGTTTTCGATATTTTTCAGCATGAATGTGCGGGGAGCCATGGGTTGGATTGCTCCGAGACGGCCAGCTCTGAGCTCCTTTTCCCATATCAACTCTTCGATGAACCTGCTCCTGAGCATGTCCTCTCGATTCTGGTAAAGGATATGCGCCTCAGCCGCGCCCTTGATCAACCTGAAAAAGTTATACCTGTAAACCTCCTCCTGCTGAAGGTAATCCGGAAGGCCGAGATAATGCCTGACCTCGATAGGCAACAGGGCGTCTTCCTTTTCGATGGACGGGACAACTCCCTCGTTTACATCCAAAATTATGACTTTTCTGAAATTTAAGGCCCTCGTCTCGAGGAGTCCGAGTATCTGGAGGCCAGAAAGGGGCGTGCCTTCAAACGGTATTCTTATTCTGGAAAACCTGTTGATGAGAAAGGAGAAGATGGTGTTGCTGTCCATTTTTTCGTCGATAAGGAGCGAGTCCTCAAGGGAATCCAGCTCCTCCTGCAAAGCGCTTATGAATTCACCTGCGAGAGGGTAAGAGATGAGGGGAGCCGATTCCATAAGGATCTCAATCACTGAGCGCAAGGCAGTTACAGCTTTCCCGACGGTGTCCACTGCCTCAAAATCCCTCATCAGGGTATCGTGGATGTTATGGAGCACCCGCACAAGCTCATCAACGATGTCCCCATACCCCGCATCCACAACCGATTTTTGGGCTTTAACCATGAACTTTTCCGATTCTATCTCGTTAAGCGATACGAACTTAATGCGTTGCTGTATGAGTGCGTCCTGTATAGCGTGCAGAGCTATCCTCACAGGAGTCGCCTCATCGCCTGCTTTAGCGTCTTTGACATCGAGCCTGATGTTTTTGATATACGGATGCAACATGAGATTGAGATAATCCTTCACATGGTAGGCGCCGGCCTCGTTTCTCGTCTCCTGGGCCTTAAAAATGAGTTTCAGAAGTGCGAAAATGGGTGTCCTTTTGAACGGGTAGCCCATGGAGATATTGAATTCGACATCCAGAGGCGCGATCGCTTCATGGATCACAGGCATAAGTGCGCCTTCGGACGGCAGCACAACGGCGATCTCCTCAGGTTGAGGAGTGTTTGATTCGACCATGGACGATAAGATCGAGGCAGCAGTGCTGGCTTCGGAATGCATGTCAAAGGCTTCATACAGTTTCAATTCCGTCGGGGGGGCACTGGTTTTGACCCGTATCACATCTTCACCGTAAAGCTTTCGTATCTCTTCAAAAGGCTGCCAGTTCAGGGAATCCGCCTGCCATACAAGCGTGGCAAGCTGATTTTTGAGCAGGGTCAGGAGCACCCGTTTGACAGACTCCCTCATGGCGAAATGCCCTGCAAACACGATCAGGTCGAACTTTTGCTTAAGTCTGGGCAGCAGTTCGTCGATGGAATTGGCAACCTGTCTGAAAATCAGGCCGTCCGTCGTCTCCCCATACCTCTCCAGCTCCAGCTCAAAGAGCGATTTCAGCTCGACGATCCGTTTCCACACCAATTCGAGGTATTGAGGGCTCTTCTCCGATAGCAACGAGCTGACGGCGTGTAATCTCTCATCGGTTATGAGCTCCATATCCAATTCATCAAAAAGGGCGGCAAATTGCATGCCCCAGAAAAAAAATCTGTCGAAATCGTCTCTCTCATCGGCCAGATAGCCGTTATCGAGGGCCAGCCTGTAAAGTAGCCATGCCTCATCGATCGAGGATATGGTTCTGGCCTCACCGCCGTTCAGTTCGTGCAGGAAACGAATGAAATCAACAGTCTGGAAGATGACAGGGGGCACAAAACTTTTTCTGAGCCTTATAGAAATCGCCCTTTTCAGGAAAAACCCGGGCCTTTTGCCGGGGAAAACAACAGCGATTTTTGAGAAATCGTTCCCACCGTGTGTGATGTTTTCAGCCAGCCATTTGACGAGGTTTACCCGAAACGGCAGGAGAAAAATTTTACCTTTTTGAATCATGGCGGATTATGATAGACCACACATCCAAAAACACGCAAGAGGCGCGAAAAACAAGAGCTAATTCCTGTCGTTATCGCCATTTTGTTTCACACCTTTATGCAATATCCCGAATTCGCCTACGGTAAGTTCCGTGAGGGATTTTACCTTGCTCCCCGGTTCGTAACATATCGGGGGATTTGATATGAGAGAATATTTCCCTCTGTATTCGTATCCTGTAAGAGGTTCGATAGGCCCCTGAACCTCCTCATTAGAAGCAGGGGTCAGGATTTTGAAATTGGAGGATTTGTCGTCGTTGCTTTGAGTTTCTTCGTTAGACACGTGGTCCGACTCGTCCCTGTATGGCAATTTCCATTCCGCCGCAAGTGCGTGCGCCGTGATGTGTTGACCCTCACTAAATTTGAGTGAAACTTTACCGTTTTCGTCAGAGACCTCCACATCACCAATAGCTTTTTTCACATTTGTAGGTTCCAGTTTCTCACATTTAACTCTGCCCCAGCCATAGCCTTTTTCACCGCCAAGCTG